>PKXK01000183.1:17450-18289 GCA_003132325.1 Acidobacteriaceae bacterium | reverse complement strand
CAGAAGAGTTGACACACCTCCGCCTCTCACACAGCGCGTTCAAGATTGTTTCACGAAAATGGCGACGGAGGTTAATCCCGTCTTTAACCAATTTCATGTGCGGTCTTTAGCATTCGAAGCGGTCAGTGAATTGAAGTGGAAGAACTTCGCGAAGTTTCGGGCGGACATGTTAAGGGTCTAAACCGTCTTCAGACGAAATTCGGGGACAGACGGAACNNCACACCCCAAAGAGAACCGCAGAGCAGCACACACCTCATTCATCCGAGCGGCACTAAGCTGGGCCACGCGTCTTCCTAATCGCTGTTGAGATACAGTGACCGCGTTGTGCAGGTTTACTGCGCAAGGGGACTTCATGCCGTCTTCCTCATTCAGAACGACTTCCGATGGCACACCGCGAATGGTGGAAGTGACAGGCGCAACCGTGACCGTGGATAGATAGGCGATGGCGCTGTTGCGGGTGAGCACGAGGGCCGGTCGTTTTTTGTCGGGCGCGGCAAACTGGTAGAGCCGAACTTCACCTCGGGCTATTCTTCCGGCCACGTAGCCTCCGATTCCCAACCCCGCGCTTCCGCGTCGGCTTGCGACTGCCGCGAGTAGCCCTGGCGGTCGCGTTCTTCACTGGCTCGCAGTTCTAACCGGCGGAGATGTTCCCGCAGGGCGTCGCGCACCAGAGCGGACCGGTTTCGCCGAGTGCGCTTTGCGGCTTGGTCGGCGGCGTGTAACAGCTTTTTATCCAGCACGATTTGAACGATTTGCATATGTGGAATCTATTCCACAGTATACTCCACATAGAAGACATTGCAAAGCAAGCTGTTACATACCCGCCCTCCAACATCCCC
>PKXK01000183.1:0-17346 GCA_003132325.1 Acidobacteriaceae bacterium | reverse complement strand
GGGAACGTCAATGGTCACCGCCAAAGTGCCGATCCTCCGGATCGGTTTGGCCACCATTTCCTTGCGCACGACAACTTTCGTGCCGCTCAAGTCAATCTGCATCGATTGCGCAGCGATGCCCATCATGGTCAAAATGCACGTGCCTAGAGCGGTCGCCACAAGATCGGTTGGGGAGAAACTTTCTCCCTTGCCGTGATTATCTTTCGGGGCGTCGGTGGTCAGCACGGTGCTGGAAGGCTGGTGGGTTGCCAGGCAACGCAGTTCTCCGTTATAGACGATGTCAATCTCAACCATTTTCGTTCTCCATGGGAATCGATCCTTATGGTACTAAATAAAGAGCTAGAACTGGTTCCATAAGGGATTTCCAGGGCACGGCGCTTTGGCCCTCAGGGGCTGAAGCCCGCATCTTTATTGGCACGGGACGGCACGGCTGAAGCCGTGCCCTTCCCAAAACCATTTATGAGATAGCTTGTAGTTTTTTTCTCGGGCTGAGCAGCCCGAATCGCGTCCGGCGACAGGGCGTGGTTGTCAGGGATGGCGTGCGCCCCTACAATCTTCGAGTAATGTCTTCTACCGCTTCCCTGCCTGAGGTTTCTAGCTCCGAAGTCCGCCGTCGCAACCCCGCGCTCCGAATTGTTTACTACGCAGTTTGCCTGCTGCTGGCTGCATTGATCATCGCCATCTGGTGGCTCTACTGGATCGCTCATTCCGCCCTGCCGCAACTCGACGGCAGCGTCTCCGTGCCGGGGATTTCTTCCAAGGTGCGTGTGGTGCGCGATGGGCAGGGTGTTCCGACAATTGAGGCGGCTACGCTCGAAGATTTGTTTTTTGCGCAGGGATACGTGACCGCGCAGGACCGGCTGTGGCAGATGGACATCCTGCGGCGCGCCGCTGCCGGAGAACTTTCGGAAGTGATCGGCGAAGCCACGGTGAAGATGGACCGCGAGCAGCGGATTCTGGGGGTACGGATCGCGGCGGAAGCGGCGGAGAAGAACCTCTCCGCGCGCGACCGGGCTTACTTTGACGCTTATGCCCGCGGAGTGAATGCGTTCATCGACTCGCACCGCGACCGGCTTTCGCTCGAATTCCGCTTGCTGAAGTACACGCCGCGGCCGTGGACGGTGACCGATTCCATGCTGGTGGGCGCGCGCATGGTGGAGGACCTGAATCACTATCAGAATCCTCCGGCGCTGACGCGAGAAAAAATTCTGGCGAAGCTGGGGCCGGAACTCACCGCCGACCTGTACGTGAATTCTTCCTGGCGGGACCGTCCGCCTGGCGACGTGCGGCGGCTGGAAGAGGAACCTGGGGTCAAGGGCAGCGACGAAGAGGACGATGACGAGGAAGAGGTCGATCCGGAGGGTGGAGGGCGGATGATTTCCGGGCTGACTTCTGGGGATGGTTTCGTAAATGTCGTTCGACTCGGAAGGCACGACCCTCAGCGGCTAAAGCCGCATTCAAAGCAATGCAGTTACCGCAGCGCTGAAGCGCTGCGCCACCCAAAATCGATCCGCCACCCAAAACCGATCTATGAAGCTGGTTCTACTCTTCTTCCTGCGACTTCGTCTGCTTTGACTTCGACATTCATTCGGGAAGAGTCCGACTCCTTGCGGCCGGGATCGAACAACTGGGTGGTTTCCGGCCAGCATACGGTTTCGGGGAAGCCGCTTTTGTCGAACGATATGCACCTCGACCACCAGATGCCGAACCTGTGGTTTGAGGCGCATTTGAGAACGACTGGCGGCGGCTTCGACGTCGCCGGCGTCACGCTGCCCGGAATTCCGTTCGTCATTGTCGGCCACAACCAGCGCATCGGCTGGGGCTTCACCAACGTTGGGCCTACGGTGGAGGACGACTTCATCGAGGAGTTCAATGCCGCGGGGCAGTACAAAACACCCGCGGGATGGGTCGAGCCGCAGCATCGGCGGGAAACCATCCACGTCAAAGGCAAGCCGGACGTGACGCTCGATGTGGTGACCACGCGGCACGGGCCGATCATTTCTGAATTGCTGCCGGGCGAGACGCGCAAGATTGCGCTGCGTTGGACGCTGCAGGACGGCATGGGGCAGGTCTTCTTCGACGTGAACTCGGCGCAGAATTGGGACGAGTTTCGCAAGGCGTTCTCGACTTTTGGAGCGCCGGGACAAAACGTGATGTACGCGGACGTGGAGGGTCACATCGGTTATCAGGCGACCGGGCGAGTGCCGATCCGGGCGGCGGGCGATGGCAGCTTGCCGGTCAGCGGCAGCGACGATGCGCACGAGTGGAAAGGGTGGATTCCTTTCGACGACATGCCGCATGTTTACGATCCGCCCTCGGGGATTCTAGCGACGGCCAATGGGCGCATCGCTCCCAATGGCTACAAATATTCGATCAGCACGGAATGGGATGCACCGTGGCGAACGGATCGCATCTACCGCGTGCTCGAATCGGGCAAGAAGTTTGCTCCGGCGGATATGCTGGCGCTGCAACTCGATGTGTCGTCGGCGTACGACCGGTTCTGCGCCGACAAATTCGTGTACGCGGTCGATCACGCCGCGACGGCTTCGGAGCAGGCAAAGCGGGCAGCCGACATTCTGCGCGACTGGGATGGGCGCATGTCGGCGGATTCGGCGGCGCCGACGATTGAGGCCAAGGCGCGTCTGGAATTGGCGCGGTTGCTGCTGGAGCCGAAGCTGGGTCCGGCGGCGGATGGACCCAACCGCGGCGCGCTGAGTTGGAAGAGCTATCGGTGGGCGATGTCTTCGGTCTGGCTGGAGAACGTGCTCACCAAGCAACCGCCGCGGTGGCTGCCGCCGGGATATTCGGATTACGGGAGCCTGCTGACAGCGGCGGTGGAGAACGCGGTAAAGCTGACACGAACCGGCTCGCAAGATTCCTCGAGCTTTGCCGCGAAGGTTCCTACCGACCTCAGCCGATGGAAATGGGGAGAAAATCATGCGGTTGAAATCGATCATCCTGTGCTCAGCCAGCTTCCGTTGATTGGGCGCTTCACGGGGCCGGGATTGCGTCCGTTGAGCGGGAGCGCGTTCACGGTGAGAGCGGCGAGCGGGGAGCTTGGGCCTTCCGAAAGGCTGACGTGGAACTTTGCGAATTTTGACGAAAGCACGCTGAACCTGGTGACGGGAGAAAGCGGAATCTTCCTCAGTCCGCATTACATGGACCAGTGGGCGGCGTGGTACGGAGGCTCGACCTTCGCGTTTCCGTTCTCACCGGCCGCGGTCGAACAACAGCGGGCGCATGAGATGACGCTTGAGCCGCGGTAGGATGCAGGTTTTTAGTACCGAGTAGCGCCGGCGCGGCGGGCGAGGACGCCCGCCGGACAGCCGCCGGGACGGCGGCGCTACTCTAATCGGTTCTGAAGGAGACGGGCGATGGCAACCCATAACTGTGAGAATTGCGGGTTTCGAGCGAAGTACGATAGCGCCCCCAAGTCTTTTTTGGGGCGGCTTTGGAGATGGCACGCGAATTGGTGTCCGGGATGGAAAGCGTACATCACATCGCTGCCCGGCGATGAGAGGATTCGACTCGCCGAAAAATACGGTCTTACGAAGTACAGATCGTTGGAGTAGCAGGCTCGAGTAAATCAACCCTGTGATCCTGAGCGCAGCGAAGGACCTCCGCATTTCGCCGCGGAATACATAGGTCCTTCGCTTCGCTCAGGATGACAAACTTAACTCATTCACTCTAGAAGTCGACGGCCTTGACGTCGAAGAAATTGCCGACGAGGCCGTTGATGTGACCGGGGTTATTGGGATCGTTCGGGTTGTACTCCAAGGCATCGGTGGTGGCGTCGTAGATGAAGAGCGATCCACCCAGGGGGACACCCTGGCCCTGGATCACATACACCACGGTTCGCTTGGCGATGGGCTGGAGGCCGGTCACGTCTCCATTCTCGGGTGGAATTAAGACGCCACCGGGCGGAACGCTCCCCACCGTGGTAGGCAGCGTGTTGTAGATGGAAAGGCAACCGCGGGTCTCGGTGGTGGTGGAGATCTCGGTACAAGTACTGGCGCCGATAAAGAGCTGTCCGTTGGCGGCCATCGACATGCGATTGTGATATCCGTCGGTGATGAAGATGGGTGCGCTATTGATAACAGACATTTTGTTGAGGTCGAAGGTCGTAAGCATGCCGCAGTAGGTTGCCTGCGGGGTCCCTGCGGGGCAGAGCAGCGAAGGGCCTCCTCCGGCTGAGAACGGCGTGCCCGCTATGTACATGGTCGAACCACTTACCAGGAATGTGCTGCCGGCACACTGTGTTTGGTCGGGGGTGCAGATTGGGACGGAGGCGACGAGAGTGTTAGTGATCAGATTGAACTGCTGCACGCTAGCCTTGGTTCCCCCACACTCCGCGCCGCAGCTCAGCACGTAGGCGGTGCTATCGTCGCTGCTGAAGAAGGCGGAAACCGGACGGTCGAAAACGCCTTTACCGCCAATGTAGGTTACCGCATTACCAGTCGCGATAAGCGAGGTCGTGATCACCGCCACCTCGTCGGAGTTATCGCTGAAGCCAAGAAGCCGGTTGCCGGTGTTGCTGATCGAGAGATAGTGAACCGCGGGAACGTCGGCCACTCCGATTATGCCACCGCTGCTCAGCGAGATGGCCCCCACTATCCCCTGAGACTGTCCGTTTACCGTCGCGAGCGGCACGGCGACATAAGCAGCAGAGCTGTCGGGCGAAACCACGAAGCTCTCGGTCATGCCCGGCAACGTCAGGTGAAAAGCAACGGCTTCGCTGGCGTTGTTGACGATGCTGAACTGGTTGTCGGAAAATTGCGTGCCGTTACCGCTGAACACCAGCGTCTGGGCCCGGTTGGGCGTGAGCACCATCATCACCGGAGTGTTGCCGACGGAAATCGGGGCGGTGGGCCCACGCACATCCGTGTCCGCGTTGACGATATACACGCCCGCGGCTCCGCTCCCCGAGCTCACGTTATTGGTGACGAAGGCGCGGTCTTTGATACCGCTGATGGTGGTGCTGCTGGAGGGACTGCCGCCGCAGCTCAGCCACATTACACTGGCGGGCAGCAGGAATAACAGAAGAATCAGGGCTTTTCTCAAACCTGGGACTCCAACCTCGTGCCGGATAATTGCTTGGATGCAAGAATAAGGATTATAGCAAAGAGGAAATGCCAGGTTTCAGAGTTTCAAGGTTTCAGAGTTTCAAGGTCCGCAGCGCGCGAAGCAAGAAAAGCTATCTTCTGGCGGGCCTCACGGCTCCAAACAAGACCGTTGCGGCAAGCAATCCCAGCGATGCGACCGTGGTTGGCGTGGAGTAGTCCGGAGCGGGCATTTCACAGTCCGAGCACGGGACCTCGATATTGACTGGCCTTTCGCCGGCATGTTCTTGCGCAACTTTTTCAGCTTCCCGATTTTTTTTCTGAGCTTTGAGAAGTTCGATGCTGGATTCAACCGATCGCCAGTTGGACGCCACTACTTCCTTGACCGCCGTGCAGGTCGCGCAATTCGAAGCCGCCTTTTCGTATCGGTTCCTGATCACGGTCGAAAGGTATAGCCGATAACCAGCCGCGACCAGCGCAACCATCAGCGCGAGTATCGCCGCAGCCTTTGTCAGATTCATGACCGGGAATTATCTCACGCTGGGCAAGAATCGGGGCCAGGTGAGCCAGACCGGCGAATGCAATTCCGCTTCGGCGGGTGCGCGGACCTCGCCGCTTCTTGTATCCTCAAGCAAATGCCTCAGAACTTCATTGAACGCCTGAAACAATCGCCGGTGCTCTGCGATGGGGCGATGGGGACGCTCCTCTATGCCAAGGGCATCTTTATCAACCGCTGCTATGACGAGTTGAACCTGTCGCAGCCGGAACTGATCCGCGGCGTCCACCACGATTACCTGCAAGCGGGCGCGGAGATTGTCGAAACCAATACTTTCGGCGCCAACAGCTTTCGCCTGGCGCGGCACAGCCTGGCGGATCGCGTGCGCGACATCAACGTGGCGGGCGCTCGCGTGGCACGGGAAGCGGCCAAGAGCTTCGATGCCTGGGTGGCGGGATCGATTGGCCCGCTCGGCGTTCGCATTGAACCGCTGGGCAAGACTTCGTTTGAGGAGGCCCGCGCGGCGTTTCGCGAGCAGGTCGCGGCCCTGGTCGAGGGCGGCGTCGATCTGCTCATGCTGGAAACCTTCGGCTACGTCGAAGAACTGCACCAAGCCGTGCTCGCTTGCCGCGAGGTGAATGCGAAGATTCCGATCGTCGCCCAGGTCACAATCGACGAAGACGGCAACTGCCTTGATGGCTCCGACCCCGAGGCCTTTGCCGCGCGCCTCGCGGAATGGAACGTCGACGTACTCGGCATCAACTGCAGCGTGGGGCCGGTGGCGATGCTGGATGCGATCGAGCGGGTGCGAGCGGTGACTTCCCTGCCCCTGGCCGCGCAGCCGAACGCGGGCATGCCGCGCTCGGTCGAAGGACGAAATATCTATCTCTGTTCGCCGGAATACATGGCGAGCTACACGCGAAAATTCGTGGCGGCCGGCGTGCAGCTGATCGGCGGGTGCTGCGGCACCACGCCCGATCATATCCGCGCCATGAAATCGGCGTTGCGCGTGGGAGAAGCGCGCGGCAAGACCGCGGTTTCAGAAGCGATTCATTCCGGCGCCGCGCCTTCGGCTCCCGCCACCGTTCCCCTGGGCGAGCGCTCGCGCCTGGGCGCAAAGATTGCCGCCGGCGAATTTGTGACGATGGTCGAGATCGTGCCGCCCAAGGGAATCGACATTCGTAAAGAGGTTGAGGGGGCGAAGTTCGTCAAATCGGTCGGCGTGGACGCGATCAACATCCCTGACAGCCCGCGGGCTTCGGCGCGCATGAGCAACCAGGCGTTGTCCCTGCTCCTGCAACAGGCGGTTGGGATTGAAGCCATCCTGCACTACACCTGCCGCGATCGGAACGTACTCGGCATTCAGTCCGACCTGCTGGGGGCGGCGGCCACCGGAATCCGCAACCTGATCTGCATCACCGGGGACCCGCCGAAGATGGGCAACTATCCCGATGCCACGGCGGTGTTTGACGTGGATGCGATCGGGCTGGTGAATATCGTCCACAACCTGAACCGGGGACTCGACCTGGGCGGCAATTCGATCGGCGCCGGGACCAGCTTCGTTATCGGGGTGGGGGCGAACCCGGGCCTGCCCAACCTGGACGAAGAGATCAAGCGCTTCGAATACAAGGTGCAAGCGGGGGCGGAATACGTGGTGACCCAGCCGGTATTCGACATCAGCCTGCTGGAAAATTTTCTGAAACGAATCGAGCACTGCCGAATTCCCGTCATTGCCGGAATCTGGCCGTTGGTCAGTGTGCGCAACGCCGAGTTCATGAAGAACGAGCTGCGGGTCTCAGTGCCGGATGAAATCCTGAACCGGATGAGCCGGGCCGCCAGTCCGGAGGCGGCGCGCGAGGAAGGCGTGGCCATCGCGCGCGAAATGCTGGCGGCGGTTCGCGAGCGGGTGCAGGGTGCGCAGATCAGCGCTCCCCAGGGCCGATATACTTCCGCGGTAGATGTTCTGGAGGCGCTCGGCTCGAAGCGGCCGGCTTCGGTGTAGTTTTGGGAATACAGCGCCGAACAAATTGTGCGAATTAAAAAAATTCGCTGGACATTTTGCACCGGAATCGGCATTACAATAGAGAGCAGGAGCAACCTGGATTGGTAAAGTTTGAAGAATGCCTCGAGCGTTTGGAGAAGATTGTTCAGGAACTGGAGAAAGGGGAGGTTCCTCTGGAAAAGTCTCTGACGCTATTTGAAGAAGGCATGCAACTTTCCGCAACTTGCAGGAAGCAGTTGGAGGAAGCGGAAGGGAAAGTAGAGATTCTGTTAAAACAGAACGGAAAGCTCCAAGCTGAACCGTTCGAGCCCCCGGCCGAGAAAGCGTTGCGCAAGTAACGCNNTGTAGTCAGGGGGATCTATGGAACCACTCTGTGTAATCCTTTACCAGAATGACCCCAGAACTGCACAAACTCTGGCGGTCAGTCTCTCCCAGCATTTTGATTCTGTTCATTTGGCTCGCACGTACCAGGAGGTCTGTCCCGCGGTTGCCCAGCATCGCGCCGAGGCGGTGGTGTTGGATCTGGAGACTTCGGGACCGTGCGAGGTCGAGCATTTGCGTCGTGAGTACCCCGAGCTTTGCATTGTGGGTACCCACCGGCTGGCCGACGACAAACTATGGACCGAAGCGCTGAATCTGGGCGCGTCCGACATCTGTGAACCCCGCAACGATGACGTGGTGAGTTCCTTGTTGCGCGGGATCATGCACCGGGTAACCGCCTGAGTCGACCTGGGTCTCAGGTCTTGGGTGTTAGGTCTTAGGTGTTAGGTCTTAGGTCTTAGGAAACCTTAGTAGATTTGCTTTTCCTAAGACCTAACACCTAAGACCTGAGACCTGGGATTCTGAGACCTGGGACTTTCATTTCCGCGAAGCCTGCTTGTTATACTGCGATGTCATGCTGAAACACGTTCTGGAGCAGGGACGCGCCGCCGCCGACGGCGCCCTCGAACAACTCTTGCCCCCCGCCACCCAGCATCCAACCTCCATCCATCAGGCCATGCGGCACAGCGTGTTTGCCGGCGGCAAGCGCCTGCGGCCGATCCTCTGCATGGAAGCGGGGCGCATGATCGCGGCGGCATCTGGCGCGGTTTCGACGGCTGCCGAGTCGCTGCCCGCCGGCATCGAGCAGGTGGGGGCGGCGCTCGAAATGCTTCACACCTATTCCCTGATTCACGACGACCTGCCTGCGCTCGATAACGACGACCTGCGCCGCGGGCGTCCCACTTGCCACAAAGCTTTCGGCGAGGCCATCGCGATCCTCGCCGGAGACGCCTTGCAGACCCAGGCATACGAGGTGCTGTCGCAGATCGCGTGCCCCGCCGAGGCGCGCGTTGCCATCATCCGGGAAGTCGCCCATGCCACCGGCACCATTGACGGCATGATCGGCGGCCAGGTCGTCGACCTCGAAGCCGAGCACAAGAAGCCTGACCTCGCCACCCTTGAATACATTCACCGCTCCAAAACCGCGGCCCTCATCACCGCCAGCGTGGTCAGCGGAGGCCTGTACGTTGAAGCATCGGATGCCGACATCGGCCGTCTCCGAACTTATGGCCAGTCGATCGGCTTGGCGTTCCAGATCGTGGACGATGTGCTCGACCTGACCCAGACCTCCGAACAACTGGGCAAGACCGCAGGCAAAGACACTGCCGCGGAGAAGACAACCTATCCGGCGCTATTTGGAATTGATGAATCGAACCGCAAGGCGGGCGCGCTGGTCGATCAGGCATGCGCGGAACTGGACGGATACGGTGAGGCTGCGTCGACCCTAAAAGAGCTGGCGCGCTTCCTGGTAGAACGGAAAAAGTAGCCCCGTAGAGACGGGGCTTGCCCCGTCTCCGTGCGCGCGCCGAAACCGACCCAACGCGCGGTGATGCTGCTCACTGTTTGAGGTTTCTTATCTGCGTACGATCCGTATCGGATGACCACGTTCCGAAATCGATATCGGGTCGAATCAACCCGTCTGGCAGATTGGGACTAAGCCTCACGCGGCTGGTACTTTGTCACCCTCTGCACCCAAGACAAAAAGTGCTCTCTCGGCCGTGCGGTCGATGGACAAATAATGCTTTCCGACGCGGGAGTCATTGCTGAAACCGAAATGAAAGCCATCCTGGACCACTACGTGAACGTGGTCATCGACCGGTATGTGGTGATGCCCAATCACGTCCACGCCATCGTTGTGATTGAGAGAGCCCATGTGTATTCCCTTGTAGAGACGGGGCTTGCCCCGTCTCCCGTTCGCAGGCATGGGCGATCGCTCTCCGCAATTGTGGAGAGCTATAAGGCGGGAGTCAGCCGGATTTGCCATGCGAAAGGGCTTTCAGGTTTTGCGTGGCAAGCGCGCTTCCATGACCACATCCTGCGATCAAACGTCTCCGTGAATGCGGTTCGAGACTACATCGATCACAACCCCAAGAACTGGCTTCTGGATCCTGACAACCCGGCCACCGCCGCCTAGCCTGCTGGAAAATGTCGTGTAGAGACGGGGCTTGCCCCGTCTCGGACCGCGCAGAATATTCAGTTCAAGGATGCCTAGGGAGTCGCCGCTGCCTGAGACGCGGCAAGCCGCGTCTCTACAGGAAAGCAGACCGCGTCCGGCCCTACCGGCCCTTGAATCTCCACCAGTCCGGCGGTACAGTAAATACGCTCTCGCCTTCTCCCGCCTTCCTTATTCCTCACTGGCAATTTGCGCGTAATAGCTGCAGTATGTGTGCAACTAAAGGCGGTGTGTCGATGGGGCCCACTATATGTGGTGTTTTATTACTTGACCCGTCCCCGTATTCGCCGTTAGAGTTGGTCAAAAGCGGGGATGACATTCCTGGGTCTTGGGGATGGCGTCCTACGATGCGACCGGCGAGGAACCTTGGTAGTTAACAGCCAGTTCCCCGCGATTTGCAGCGCACTCCAGCCAGCGTAAACCGAGTCCGCGGGCCAACGTGTCCGCCTACGAAGGAGTCATTTTGCTCAAACTCAAGAAGCTGCAAATCCTGGGGTTCAAGTCGTTCTGCGATCGCACCGAACTGAAATTCCATGGCGAAGGCATCGCCGCCATCATCGGGCCGAACGGCTGCGGCAAGTCGAACATCGCCGACGCGATCTCCTGGGTGCTGGGCGAGCAGTCGGCCAAGACGCTGCGCGGCTCGCGCATGGAAGACGTGATCTTCGCCGGCACCCGCGACCGCAATCCCACCGGAATGGCCGAAGTTTCCCTGACTTTGATTGATCCGGAAATTTACGCTGGGCCGGATACGAACGCGCCCACCGAGATTGAGATTCAGGACGAGCTTCCTTCGTCGGAAATGAACGGCGCAGAAGATTGGGATGAAGCGGAAGTCCGCGCCCAGTCTGCCGCGGAAACGGAACGTGCCGTCGAGGAAGCACAACCTGGAAAGACCGAAGAGGTTGAGGGCGAGGTTGCGTCCGCTGCCCCGGCCGCCGAAGCACCCGCGAACGAATCGTCTCCTAATGCCGCCGCGGTCGCAGTGACAACGACTGGACCGCTGGTAGTTCTGAAAATCCGCCGCCGCAAATTCAATCAGCAGCAACACCACGCCGGAGAGATTTCGGTGACGCGCCGCCTGTTCCGCAGCGGCGACAGCGAATACCTGCTGAATGGCAAACTGTGCCGCTTGCGCGACATCCAGGAACTGTTCATGGGGACGGGGCTGGGGCCGGAATCGTACGCGCTCATCGAACAGGGGCGCATCGGACAGATTCTGAGCAGCCGTCCCACCGACCGGCGCAACATTATTGAAGAAGCGGCGGGCATTACGAAATTCAAAACCAGGAAGCGTCTGGCGGAGGCGCGCCTGGAAGACGCAAAAACCAATCTCAACCGCGTCAACGACATCTTTGAAGAAGTCACGCGGCAGATGAACTCGCTCAAGCGCCAGGCCAGCAAGGCCGAGCGCTATGCCAGGCTCCGCGACGAAATGCGCGCCAAACTGCGGGTCGTGCTCGCCAGCAAGTTCACCCAGATGGACCAGGAAAGCGTGGCGCTCGACGCCCAGCTTCATCAACTGGGCGAGGAAATTCGGTTACAGACCGAAAGCGTGCACGAATCGGAAAAAGAGCACTCTGAGCGCACCGGGCGTGGATACGCGATCGAGACCGAGACGCGGCAAAATCGCGAGCGGCTTAACCAGATCGCAATCGAAGGCGATCGCGGCAAGGCGCGCATCCGCACCAACGAAGAGCGCTCGGCGGAACTTATGGTGCGCACCGCCTCAGCCGAAGCAGAGCTGGCGCAGGCCCAAAATCGGCTCACGGCGCTCGAGGAAGAACGGAATGGTCACCAGCAGGTACTCGACTCCGCCGCGGCCGATCTCACCGCAGCCCAGCAGGAACTAGCGCTCAGCCAGCAGGAAACGGCCTGCGCCACCGCCAATCTCGCGATGCTCGAACAGGAGCAGGAATCGCATCGCGCAGCCATTCTTGAAGCGGTCGGCGGAGCCTCCACCCTTCGCAACCAGCTCACGCAGTCCGAGGAGCGGCTGGCGGGCATCGGCCGCGAGGAGCAGCGTCTGCGCGCCGAGATCGCAACCGCTTCGTCGCAATCGGAGACCTTCGGCGGACAACGCGGCCAGATTGCTCTGGAATTCGAAAACGTTTCGCAGCGAGCCAGCGGCCTCGTCGCGGAAATCGTGGGCCTGCGCGAAACCCTCGAGACGAAGCGATCCGTGGAGAGCGACACCAAGAAATACCTCGACTCCATTCGCTCCGAATTCGCGACCGCACTCGGCAAGAAGGGATCGCTCGAAGCGGTTATCGCGGAACACGGCTATTCCACCGAGTCGGTGCGGCGGCTGTTTCAATCGGGCGCGCTGCAAGGGGGCAACGCTCCCGCCGGCGTGCTCGCGGATTTCCTCGAAGTCGAGCCGCGCTATGAGCGCGTGGTCGAAGACTTCCTGCGCGACGAACTGAACTTCGTCGTGGTCAAGTCGTGGGACGCCGCCGACGAAGGCTTGCGCCTGCTGCGCACCGGCGTCGACGGTCGCGCGACCTTCCTGGTGCACCCCGAAGATTCGCAAGCGAAGTTTTCGTTTCTCGCGGATGAAAGCCATCACTATTCTCCCCTCAACGACACGGTTCTGCCCTTGAAGAACTCAATTCGCGTCTTGAACGGATTCGGCAAATCGCTCGAAGTGATTCTGCCGAAGCTGGGCAATGGCTACATCGTGCCGGACCCGGCTGTAGCGCGTGAGCTTGCGCTCTCCTGTCCGGACGCTTTTTTTCTCTCCCAGACCGGGGAATGTTTCCACAACGTGACCGTGACGGGCGGCAAGCAGCGCAGCGAGGGGCCGCTCTCGATGAAGCGCGAGTTGCGCGACGTGCTGCGCCTGCTCGAAGAGCTGGAGCGGGCTCTGCGCGAAAAAGAAATGCTCGCGCTTACCTTGGGGCGCGAAATCAAGGAGCACGCTTCCCTGCTCGATCGCCTGGAAGAAGAAAAGCGCGAAGCCGAGAAGCAAGCGATGACCTCCGGACATTTGCTCAAGCAATTGGACGGCGAGATGACGCGGGTGCGCGAACGGATCGCCATCAGCGAGCGCGAACTGCAACGGCTGGCAGCGGAACGGCAGGAGCAGGAAAGCTTGATCGCATCGCGGCAGGCGGAGCTCGCCACAATCGAGCAAGCGCGGGCGCAATTCGAACTGCAGCTTGCCGCCGGGCAAGATCGTCTCGCTACACTGCGCAGCCAGCGCGACGCTGCCGCTGAAACCACATCGCAGCGGGCCGCTCGCGTCGCCACTCTCGAAGAACGCCACCGCTCGGCTACCACACTGCTTCAGCGCATCGAAACGCTCGTTTTCGAAATGCGGGAGCGGGCGGGCGCTTTGCAAGCTCAAATGGAATCGGCGAGCGCCGAAATCGCGCAACGGCAAAACGAGAACGTACAACTGGCCGAGCAACTGGTGCAGTTCGAAGCCGAGCGCAACGCTGGAGAAGCCCGCGAAGGCTTGCTGCAGCTCGAATCCGAGCAAGTGCGGGCGCGACTGGCCGAAATTGACGAACTTCTGCGCAGCACGCGTCAGCAGCTCGATCTGGCTCGCGACCGTCGTGGCGAGCTATCGGCCACGGCCGCCAAGTTGCAATCCGACCTGCAACACCTGGCCGACACTTGCCTGAACGAACTGGGAATGGAACGCGCCATCCTGATGGCCGAGGCTGTGTCCGACAAGCCGATTCCGATGCTCACCGGCGATGAACTCGCCGCCGAAGATCAAGCCCACCGTGAAATGCGCGCCCGCCTCGACGCCATGGGTCCAGTCAACATGATGGCGCTCGAAGAGTACAAGGAAACGGCCCAGCGCCACCAGTTCCTCGCAACCCAGAGGAAAGACCTGATGGAGGCGATCGAAAACACCGCGGCCACCATTCGCGAAATCGATCAGGTTTCGCGGCAGAAATTTGAAGAAGCGTTCCACAAGATTAACGAGAACTTCCAAGCCACGTTCCGCAAGCTGTTCGGCGGCGGACACGGCTTTATGCGGCTGACCGACATTGAGAACAGCGCGGAGAGCGGCATTGACGTGGTGGCATCGCCTCCGGGAAAGAAACTGCAGAACGTGCTGCTGCTCTCCGGCGGCGAAAAGGCGCTCACNNCACAGCAAGCGGACCATGAGCATCGCGCCCGTGCTCTACGGCGTGACCATGCAGGAGCCCGGCGTCTCGAAGCTCGTGTCGGTGCGCTTCGGGGCGGCGTAACAGGGCGGGCGGCCGGGGTCCAGATGTGGAATTGTACCTATCACTTTGGAACCAACCGGTTGTGTGCTTGAGTCGATTGCCACCGACTGATCAGCTCGTATACAACTGATGTACAATGTATACACCATGCCTGAATCTTCGGTTCTCACTCTCCGCCTGGATACCAAACTCAAGAACCAGCTCGACCGTTTGTCGAAATCGATGAACCGGAGCCGCTCCTTCGTCGCCGCCCAGGCGATTCAGGAATATGTTTCCGTGAATGAATGGCAAATTAACGAAATCAAGAAAGGCCTGGCCGAGGCCGACGCGGGAGACTTCGCCACCGAAGAGGAAGTCCAGCAGGTGATGAAAAAATGGACGCGTCGTGCGCGTTGAGTGGCTGCGAGTTGCTCTCAATAATTTGGACTGTCTGGCGGAGTATATCGCGCGCGACAATCCAGGCGCTGCCGACAGAACCGTTGCGGCAATTCGGAGTGCTGTCGAAAATCTCGAGCGGTTTCCATCTTCAGGCCGGCCCGGTCGGATCTCCGGCACTCGCGAGTTAGTCGTCTCGGAAACGCCATACATTGTTCCTTATCGCGTGCGCGGCGATGTTGTACAGTTGATTCGTGTCTTCCATGCCGCCCGCAAATGGCCCAGCCATTTTTGAAACGCCTCGGCTCACGCCTCAAAACACAAACTAAAACTTATTGACAACCTCCACCGTCTTCTGCTTTTCCCTTTGAAAGTCCACCGCCTTTTTTTCCAGAGCCTTCCTCAGCTTTTCCACATCGCGATCCCCCGAAACCCAGCACTGGACAAGCCTTCTAGCTTACACTTGAACTGTCAACACTTTTCGGCGCGACGGCGGATGGCGAAACCAGCCGTGTGTGATTGAAGTCGTTGACAAATTTCCCGCGACAATTAGAATACGCAAAGTTTTTCCCCGGTGAATTTATCCATGAGCCCCGAAATTATAGATTCCGTTCTGCTGCGAACGGACTACCCCGAATTGGAGCTGCACGCCAGCGGCAAAGTCCGCGACGTCTACAACCTTGACCAGGACCACCTGCTGTTCGTGGCCACCGACCGCCTTTCGGCGTTTGACTACATCCTGGCGACCGGCATCCCGAACAAGGGCCGGATCCTGACCCAGATCTCTCTGTTCTGGTTCGACTTCCTCAAGGACATTGTCCCCAACCACGTCGTCACGGCCGATGTAAATCGTTACCCCGCGGCAATTCGCAAGCATGCCGACGAACTCCGCGGCCGCTCCATGGTGGTGATGCGGGCCGAGATGTGCCCGGTCGAGTGCGTCGCGCGGGGGTACCTTTCCGGCTCGGGATGGAAGGAGTACCAAGAGACGGGCACGGTCTGCGGCATCAAACTTCCTCCCGGCTTGAAGGAATCCGACCAGCTTCCGGAGCCCCTGTTCGCGCCGGCTACCAAGGCCAGCACGGGACACGACATCAACATTTCATTCGAAGAAATGTGTCAGCGGGTCGATCCCGAATTGAGCCGCCAACTGCGCGACATCACGTTGCGGATCTACAAGAAAGCCGCGGATTATGCGCGGCAGCGCGGCATCATCATCGCCGACACCAAGTTTGAATTTGGACAAACCGCCCAGGGCATTACCCTGGCGGATGAAGTGCTCACACCGGATTCCTCGCGCTTCTGGCCGGCCGACACCTATCAACCGGGCAAGGCGCAGGATTCTTACGACAAGCAGTATGTACGGGACTACCTCGAAGAAATTCGCTGGAACAAACAACCGCCCGCGCCCGCCCTCCCCCAAGAAGTTGCACGGCGCACCAGCGAGAAGTACCTCGAGGCGTATCGTCAGTTGACGGGACGCGAGTTGGAGATTTAGCCCGCGTGCGCTCGGATGGTTGAGCTTCGTCTTGAATCATGAGCATCGCGGACTGGATCATCCTCGGATTTCTGGTGTTTTCCGTGATCGGGGCAGCCATGGAAGGTTTTTTTCATGAAGCCTTCAGTCTGGCTGGCTTGGTCGTGGGATACCTGCTGGCCGCCTGGCAATATCGTCGCCTGGCGGACTGGTTCGCGCCGCATTTGAAGTCGCAGTGGTTAGGCGAGATCGCTGGGTTCCTGATCGTGTTTTTCGCGGTCCTGATGGTTGCCGGCCTGGCCGGACGGATCGCGCGCTGGGCAATGAAGAAGGCCGGTCTGAGCACGATTGACCGGATTTTGGGAGCGGTCCTGGGTTTGTTGCGGGGCGTTCTGGTGGTGGCGATTGTGCTTACCGCCATGGCCGCTTTTGCGCCGGCTGCGAAGTGGCTGGCGGGATCGCAGTTGGCTCCGTATTTCCTGGTAGGCGGAAGGGCAGTGATCTGGCTCGCACCGTCAGAATTGCGCCATCGCTTCTACCAGGGCTTGGATTACATGCGGCTGGAGCACTCGACAACGGACAAGATTCAACCGCCGTCATCGGGACAGTCCAAGTCGCGTTAGCAGAATTCGTCAGTGATTCATAAGCTGCAAAGGTGCGGAAACGAGGCAAGGTGAAAGATCAATTGGAAGCACTCATACTTCAGATGTACAAAAGCAACATCCTCTACTCGGAAGCGGTTCGTGAGTTTAAGAAACGCTTTATCATGACCGTGCTCGAGGAAAACCGCGGCAATCAGTGCAAGGCAGCCCGTCAATTAGGCATGCACCGGAACACGCTGAGCCGGACCATGCAAGAGCTGAAGATTGATGTGCGTCCGTTGCGCGCCGGCGCCAAGCGTCCGCCGCGCAGCGCGCGTCCCGTCCCGCTGGAGAGAAGACAGGTGCGGTGAGGGGGTCAGGGGTCAGGTCTTAGGTCTTAGGTCTTAGGAAAACATTGGCTGGGTAGAATCTCGAACAAAAAGGGCGGCCCGGATTGGGTCGCCCTTTTCTTTTTCTTCCCAGAAGTTCCAGCCTCGCGGTCTTCCTAAGACCTAAGACCTAACACCTGAGACCTGACCCTCAGTGTGCGGCTGGCTTCTTGTGGACAGGCGGCTTCGGCTTCGGCACCGATTTCACCAGTAACGCCCCCTGGTTCATGGTCATCACAAACGGCGTCGGCACGTAGGAGACAGGCGTTCCTTCGAACTGGAAGT
>PKXK01000045.1 GCA_003132325.1 Acidobacteriaceae bacterium | reverse complement strand
GAGCGCACGCTTATAGGACCCACCCGCCATGTTCCGCATGAACAGAGCCTGGAAGACACTCCATCCGAAGCCGAAGCCCAAAGCGTACTCCAGCGCAATATCGGCAACTTTGTGTAAATGAAATAAGCTGGCGATGACGGCGCCCGCCAAGATGCCCACGCCATCGCCGGCTACACAATGCATCGTCGAACCTAGAACCTGTCTCCAGCGTGTCGCGACGTAGCGTTCGTGCAGCCCAGCCAGTGGTTCGCGACAACCTAATACATACAGAAATGCACCCACTGGCCCCAGGTACGCGGTGAGTAATACGAACCCCCACTTGAGGACCGGTGATGCCGGCGTGGTACGAATGTCAACCACGACGAACAACAGCGATATTGCGGCAAGTACAAACCACAGAAGCATCACGCCATCAAGCATTCTGGTCCCTATGTTCTTGCTCCTAACACCCGCAGGGGCGAAGCCTCTGCCTCGCTCGCTATTTGTGCATTTCCATCCCGGACATTCGTTTCTGTATTTCCATCATTCTTTCCTGCATTTTCTTCATCTCTTTCGCCGAGACCTGACCACTAGCCATCGCCGTGGACATTTCCATCATCTGTTGCGACATATCTTTCATGACACCGGACATGATTTTCATGTTGCCTGCGGGCATGTCTTTCATCATGCCGGACATCTTGCCCATCATCTCGGACATCTGGTTCGACATCCCCATCATGTCGCCCATCATTTGGCCGTGCTCCATCATTTGGCCATGATGCATACCGCTTTCCTGGCCTTCCTTCATGCCGCCGTTCATCTGGGCAAAAACGAAAGAGCCGCCGAGAAGTAAAACAACAAAGCTGAGTTCAATTGCTATCTTTTTCATGATCTATAACCCTCCTTGGTTTTCATGAGTTATTTTCAAGTATCTTCGGAGACGCCCTTCACACGCTTTTTGTTCAATCAGGGAATCGTTTGACCAGCATAGGTTCCTTTCCACGTTTATCCATTCACTTCACTGGCGAGTCGTGAGCNNCCGGCCATCCCAAGGCCGAGAACGCCGCAAACTGTCTTGGCGATCATGAGGTCTTCGTCCGTGCGAATGACGCGGACCGCAACCCGGCTGGCAGCCGTGGAAATCACCGCCGCGGTGAAATCGCGCCTCCGGCGCAGCGTTTCAGTCTTGGTTTCTATGTTGGCCATAAATCACAGCCTCACTCTCCGCAGCCGCAAGGCGTTGCTGATGACCGAGACGGAACTCAGGCTCATCGCGGCGCCGGCAATGATCGGGCTGAGCAGCAAGCCGAAGAACGGGTAAAGCACGCCCGCCGCCAGAGGAATACCCAGTGCGTTGTAGACAAAAGCGAAGAACAGGTTTTCTCGGATGTTCCGCATAGTGGCGCGGCTGAGGCGGATGGCCTTGGCAATACCGCGGAGGTCGCCTTTGACGAGCGTGACGCCCGCGCTTTGCATGGCCACATCGGTGCCGGTGCCCATGGCAATGCCGACTTCGGCTTCGCTGAGAGCGGGTGCGTCGTTGATTCCGTCGCCGGCCATCGCAACATGTTTCCCTTCCGCGCGCAGCTTCTTGACATAGGCGACTTTTCCGGCGGGTTCGATCTCCGCTTCCACCGCATCAAGGCCGAGTTTCTTGGCCACCGCGGCGGCGGTACGGCGGTTATCGCCGGTGAGCATGACGAGTTGCAGCCCGAGCGCGTGGAGTTCGCCGATGGCTTCGGATGTGGTGGATTTGATCGGGTCGGCGACGGCGAGGATTCCAGCCGGCTTGCCATCGATCGCGACGAAAATCGCAGTCTTGCCCTCCTCTTGAAGTTTCACGGCCGAGGCTTCCAGAGGTTCCAAGCCAATGATCTTTTCGCTCCGCAGGAAATCCGGTTTGCCAACCATCACAGTGCGGCCAGCGATGGCGCCGGCAACACCGCCCGCCGTTACCGAGCGAAAGTCTTTGACCGCATCGAGAACGACGGCTTGATCCTTCGCGCCCTGCACAATCGCAGCGGCGAGGGGATGTTCACTGTTCTGCTCCAGCGATGCGGCGAGACGCAGGAACTCTTTCGCGTCGAAACCGCCGGTGGGCAGGACATTCATCAGTCTTGGCTTACCCTCCGTGAGCGTACCTGTCTTGTCCACGACGAGTGTGGTGACTTTCTCCAACCGTTCGAGCGCCTCGGCGTTTTTCACCAGCACGCCTTCCTGCGCGCCGCGTCCGACACCCACCATGATCGACATAGGAGTGGCCAAGCCCAGGGCACACGGGCAGGCGATGATGAGGACCGCAACAGCGCAGACGATGGCATGTGAGAGTTTCGGCTCCGGCCCAAGCCACATCCAGAGACCGAAGGCGAGCGCCGAAACGACCAGTACCACCGGCACGAAGATGCTGGCGACTTTGTCGGCGAGACCTTGAATGGGTGCCCGGCTACGTTGCGCTTCGGCAACCATCTTCACGATCTGCCCGAGCAACGTGTCGTTACCAATTCGCTCAGCACGCATGACGAAACTGCCGGGGCCATTGACGGTGCCACCCGTCACCTTGTCACCGACTGTCTTTTCCACCGGGAGCGGTTCGCCAGTGATCATGGACTCTTCCACGCTGGAATGACCTTCGACCACCGCGCCATCAACGGGCACCTTGTCACCTGGAACCACGCGCAGCCAATCGCCGACTCTCACCTGGTCGAGCGGGACTTCATGATCGCCCCCCGGTGCGACCTGTCGCGCCGTGGGCGGAGCGAGATTCAGCAGCGCTTTGATGGCGCTGCCCGTGCGGCTGCGGGCACGAAGTTCGAGTACCTGACCGAGGAGCACCAGCACAACGATCACCGCCGCGGATTCGAAGTAGATGGCAACCTTGCCCTCGTGTTGCATCGTGGGTGGGAATATGCCGGGGATGAGCATCGCCACGGCGCTGAAGACAAATGCCGCGCCCACGCCGATGGAGATCAGCGTGAACATGTTCAGGTGACGCGTCACAACGGAGCGCCAGCCGCGGTGCAATAACGGCCAACCTGCCCACAAGACCACCGGTGTGGCGAGCGCAAATTGCAACCAACGTGAGGGGCTGCCGTCCACCCAGGGCTGCCGAGCCAGTGCCGGGATCAAGTGAGTCATTGCCAGGACAAACACCGGCAACGCCAACGCTGCGCCGATCCAGAAGCGCTTCGTCATGTCGAGCAGCTCGACATTTTCCTCGTCATCCGTACCCACTGTTACCGTCTTCAGTTCCAGTGCCATGCCGCACTTGGGGCAATCGCCGGGTTGTTCCTGCTGCACCTCGGGGTGCATCGGGCACGTGTAGATGGCTTTGCCCCGCGGCTTGGACGAGACGGAAGCCTGCAAGGCAACCGCCGCTTCACTCACGGTTTTGTCAGCGGATGATTCGACCAGCACAGGTTTCCTTTCATGCTTAACGGTTGACTTCACAGACGGCGTGATCACAAGATTACTTCTTGGACTGGCGATGTGCTGTTTATCCGAACGCAACCACTTGATTGCGGCTTTAGAAGACGACCGGGACGGGGCAGGCAAACTAAGTCCTTGTCTGGGACGACTCTTTGCGATAGAGCGAGATTAGCGCGACCGAGCCGCTGTTATCACGCTTTCCACGACTTCATCAGGCGCATCCGCACGGTCGCACAAGGCCTCAGTCATCTTTAGGATCTAGCTACAGCAGCCATGGCCGCTCTTCGGTGTTCCCGCAGACTTGCCCAAGT
>PKXK01000186.1 GCA_003132325.1 Acidobacteriaceae bacterium | reverse complement strand
AGGTCTTTGAGAAATAAATACTTTAGAGCGGTTTCCGAACTACTGTGGCCACGGGTGACTGCCGAGCTGCGCTCGGCTTGGACGGCCGAGGGCGGCCGTCCCTACGCGAGCGGATATAGCAGCACGAGGGATCGCCGATGGCGAAGCTTATACTAACTACGAAAACGGTATAGTGGCCCCAACGCGATGTCCTGGTGGTCGAAAAAGAAGCCCGCGGAGCCAGCCAAGGCGGTCGAGGACCGGATCCGGCGCCGCTACCTGAGCTTTCGCGACCTGCTTTCCCTGAATAACGAATGTTTGGAGTTGATGGCCGCGATCCAGGAGGATCTGCAGTTCGTCCTGCCGCGACGCGACATCGTCGGTCCCAGGATCTCCGCCGTCTACTCCAAGACCGAAGCCACCGTGGCGGCGCTGGAGCGCCTGACCGGGATTAACTTCCCACAACTTCACGAAGCGATCCATACTCAACAGAATGAAGTCGAGCGTTATATCGCGGTGCGACAGGAACTCGTGGCTCCAAATTTTGCCGCCTGGCTGGGGGAGATCGATGGAGCTTCGGTCGCGGAGGCTGGCGGCAAGGCCGCGGCGCTGGCGGAAGTCAAGAACCGGATTGGTCTGCCGGTTCCCGACGGCTATGTGATCACCGCGGAAGCCTACCGCCAGTTCTGTGGCATCCCGCTCTGGGAGAAGATCCGGGATGCGACCCATAATCTCGACTTAAACGATCTAAGCGCGCTCCAGGAGGTCTCCAAAAGGCTGGCGGAGATGGTGATGGCATTGCCCGTTCCGCGGGCCATCGAGGTTGCCCTTGCCGAGCGCGCGCATACGCTGTTTTCGCGCGGGCCGACGGCGGGCTTGGCCGTGCGCTCCAGTGCCGTCGGAGAAGGTGGCGAGCGCACCTTCGCGGGACAATTTCTCAGCCTGATCAATGTTCCCCAGGGGCAGGTGGTCGATGCCTACCGGCGGGTCGTGGCCGCGCGCTTCAGTGAACGCGCGTTGTTCTACCGCCTCTCGGCGGGACTGTCGGAAATCGACACGCCCATCCCGGTGCTCTGCCTGCGTGTGGTTCCGGCCCGCGCCTCGGGCATCATGTACACGCGGGACCCGGGCAATCCCGAGAGCGATGCCTTGTGGATCACGGCGACGCGTGGTCTGGCGCTCGACATCGCCAGCGGGCATGGAGCGGCCGACTTGTTCGTTATGTCCCGTCAGCGCCCTCGTTCTGTGGTGGAGCGGAACATCGTCCGCAAAGATGTTGAGATCGTACTTCAGGAAGGCGGAGGTCTTATTCGCCGCCCGCTGTCGCCGGAGCAGGCAGAGGCAGCGAGCCTGACCGTCCGCGAACTCGAGGCCCTCACAATCTGGGGTCTTCAACTCGAAGAACACTTCAAAGCGCCGCAAGATGTCGAGTGGGCCCTTGACGAAGCGGGCCAGCTTTGGATCGTGCAGTCGCGAGCGCTCGCGTTGGGCGATGCGGAGGCCGCCAAAAGCAAATCGCGGGTGAAGCAAGAGCCGCTCCTCACCGGCGGACGCAGTGTGTATCCCGGCCGCGTTTCCGGGACAGCGTTCCTGGTTTCCGATCCTCGTGAGCTCGGCAAAACGCCGGAAGGCTCGATCTTGTTCCTGCGCAAAGCGTCGCCTGAAATCGTCGCCGTCTTTCCCCGCATCGCCGGCCTGGTGGCAGAGTGGGGCAACCTCACGGGACATGCGGCATCCCTTCTCCGCGAGTCCAAGATTCCCTCCGTGTTCCAATTGGAGGGCGCCTTCGAACAAATTCACAACGGCGATCCGGTCAGCCTGGACGCGGTGCAACCGCGCGTGTATGCGGGAACGCTTTGGGAACCGCGCATGGTCGAACCGGCCGAGAATAGGCGGTACCGGAAGGGTTCCAGCGACCCCATCGCCGAACGCTTACTGGTGCTCCACTTGCTCGACCCGTCGGGCGCGAACTTTCGGCCGGCCGGCTGCAAGTCCGCACATGATGTACTCCGCTTCTGCCACGAGAAGGCGATCGAGGCGATGTTCGAGGTGGGCGACAGCGAGTTGGAGCGCGGCCCGCACACCTCGCGCAAACTGCTGAGTTCGACTCCGGTCAACCTGCAGGTTCTGGACTTGGGCGGCGGTTTGGCCGTGCAAGATCCGCTGGCCGCGGAAGTGAAACCGGAGGAGATTGTTTCCCGTCCTTTTCAGGCGTTCTGGCGCGGGGTGACTCATCCCGATGTTACCTGGACCCGCGAAATGCCTGCCAGCCTGAGCGATTTGGCATCGGTGATGGCAACCTCGCTCACCTCGCACACGGGCGCGATGCGCGCACTCGGCGAACAAAGCTACCTGCTGGTGGCCGACGAATACATGAACCTCAACTCGCGCCTGGCCTACCATTTCACGTTAGTGGACGCCTGCGTATCCGAGGTCCCGGGCAATAACTACATCGCCTTCCGGTTCTCCGGAGGAGGAGCGGCACGAGAAAGACGCGACCTGCGAGCATGTTTTATAGAGGCTTGTCTGGCTCACTACGGTTTTCTGACCGACCGCCGTGGCGATTTAGTCAATGCCTGGTTCAAGAAGGCGCCCGCGGAACGAACCGAAGCCAGTCTCGACATTCTCGGCCGGCTGATGGTCTCGACCAGCCAATTGGATATGTACATGACCAGCGAAGCGGCGATGAAATGGTATGTGCTGCAGTTTCTCAGAGGTAACTATGGTTTCAGCCCCGAGGATCCCGCACAAGGAACTCGCCCCATCTAGCTAGGGAAACTCTGATTAAGTGTCGGCAGAAAGCGTAAACCACAGGGTACACAGGGGTGCACGGAGGNNCCCAGGGACTTAATCAGAACTTCCCTAGATCGGATTCGGCTCCCTGTATCCCGCTTGCGTGGCGACAGCCGCCCCCGGCTGTCCAAGCTTAGCGCAGCTTGGCAACAGGCTGTGCTGCGGCGACCCGGAATTCGCTCGGAAAGGCGCCCAATATCACAGGCATATGTGACCGGGGACACTGCTTCCCGCCATCCCGATAGAGACAGTAGACAAAGGAAACTTCCGTCAGGCGCTGGCGCACTGCAAGCCAGCATGAGCCGGCGGTCGCCACGCCGGAACAACGGTCTGACGCGGAATGCGAAAGGTCGCGGGTGCAATCATGAAAATTTCACAAAAAGGGCTTTACGCTCTGCAAGCCATGATGATGCTTGCCCGGCACCACCAGCAGGGCCCGATCAAGATCCGCGAAATCGCCGTGGAAGAGGTTCTGCCGGAGAAATTCCTTGAAATCATCTTAATTGAGCTCAAGAACGCGCGCCTGGTGGAGAGCACGCGCGGCGCCCGGGGCGGTTACCGGTTGCGACGGGCCCCGTCCGAGATCCATCTCAGCGAGGTGATTCGCGTGATTGACGGCCCGCTCGCGCCGTTTGGCGATGCGGAACATTTGCGCGAGCTGATTAACCGCGATGCCAGCCACCGCGCGCTGTACAAAGTGTTCCTTGCCGTGCGCGACTCCGCATCCCGGATCCTGGAGAGCACTACCCTCGCCGATGTCGCCAACCTGGAGTTGCCCGACTCCAAGAAGCAATCGAAGAAGGAGAAGAGCGACGCGGTGCGCGCCTTTCCCGGTGCCGCGCCAGTACCTGACCGGATCGAAATCCCCGGTCTGGCCCGCGCTCGTAGCTGACACGCCGAACGGAAACAAAGCGCAAGGGTGATGCAGATCCCCTGAACCGGTTCGAGGGATGACCGATTGAATTCTGGGGTCTGTCGCGAAGGCTTGGGTCAACCGTGCCGGACCAACGACTACAGTGCTTCGCGGTCCCAAATCCGATTACGCTCCGCGGGAACCTGGGCCGGAACACGCTCATCGGGCCCGGGTTGGTAAACTTCGATTTCTCCTTGTTCAAGAATTGCCGTGATCGGCGGCATCCTGCTTTCGACGATTCTTTCGCTGATCATCCCTCCCGCAGTCGACCTCTTCGCCACCTGGCGAGCCCGGCGAAGTTCCCAGGGAAACTCTGATTAAGTACCAGGGAAACCTTGAACCACAGGGTACCCTTCGGCTTCGCTCAGGGCAGGCTCCGGGGTGCACGGAGGAACCCGGGTACCTAATCAGACTTTCCCTAGGAGTTCCCGAACTTAAGGTGAGTTTGATAAGGTACTCGTGCCATGACGACGACGAAGAATGCAGTCCGCAAAACAACACTCAAGCAAAAGGCGCAGTTAATGTCGGGTTCGGAGATTGAACGGACGCTGGTGCGTCTGGCTCACGAAATCCTCGAAAGAAACGATGGCGTTGACGGCCTGGGACTGGTCGGAATCCGCCGTCGCGGAGTGCCCATCGCCGAGCGCCTGGGCAAAATGATTCAGCGGGTGGAAAAGAAGAAGATTCCCGTGGGCGCGCTCGATATCACGTTCTATCGCGACGACCTTTCTACCGTGGGGCCCAAGCCCGTGGTGCAGGAAGCGGAAATTGGCTTTTCCATCGAAGGCAAGAAGATCGTGCTCGTGGACGACGTGCTTTATACGGGCCGCACCACACGCGCCGCCCTCGACGCCCTTTTTTCGCATGGCCGCCCCAGCCTGGTGCAGTTACTGGTGCTGATCGATCGCGGCCATCGCGAATTGCCCGTCGAGGCCACCTTCATCGGCCGAATTGTGCAGACCACCGACAGGGAAGTGATCGAAGTCAAGTTGACCGAGATCGACGATGCGGAGAAAGTGCTGTTGATGGAGAGGTGACGTTTTGCAGCATGCCAACAGATCTTGTCATCCTGAGCGAAGCGAAGGAGTTGCTTTCCTGGTAGTGCCCGAGAAAGCAGGTCCTTCGCTTCGCTCAGGATGACAAATTCATTTATGAAGACTCTCGATTCCACTCCGCGTCGAACCGCGCCCGCTCATAGAAAGACTTCTGCGTTCCCACTCCGGTGGTCGAAAGCCCAGCGTAAAGGTTAGCGCGCTTAACGGCCTCCCGCTCCGGCAGGCCCTCGCCCAGGAAGGTCGCGAAGCTGCCAATAAAAGCGTCACCGGCGCCGGTGCTGTCCACGCTCTTCACTTTAAACGCGGGCACATGGTCCATGCCTTCACTTCCGGCAAGCAGCGCGCCATTCGCGCCCAGAGTGATAATCACTCGCCGAATCCCGCCGGCNNCCGGAAATCGTCTCCGCCTCGCTCTCATTGGGAACAAAGTAATCGAGATCCGCGACCGCCTTGAGGTCGATGGGCTGCGCGGGAGCCGGGTTCAAGATGCAGCGGATGCCGTTCTTCCGCGCAAACTTGATGGTGTAGTACACCGTCTCCAGCGGGATCTCAAACTGGAGAACGATGCAGTCGGCGCTCTTCAGCGTGTCCGCCGCGGCATCCACGTCGGCAGGTTTCAATTCGTCGTTTGCGCCCTTGACGACGATGATCCGATTCTGCCCGGAAGGATCGACGAAGATCGGCGCCACCCCGCTGGAGACGCCGCTTACCTGGCGCACATGCGTGGCATCGATACCCAGGTTTTCAAA
>PKXK01000147.1:17668-19050 GCA_003132325.1 Acidobacteriaceae bacterium | reverse complement strand
TGGCACGCACAGCGCTCCGTGCTGCTTTCTGGCCCTGAAGTTCCCTGCCCCGACTGCCGATGAAATTAGAAGGCTGCGGGAAGGTCGATTGTCGATCCCCAAGACCCGAAAGGGAATCTAATTTCGAAGAACTTACGGCATCGCTAAAAGCGATGCCCGGATACGAAACCTGAGTCTTTCCGCAGCCTGCCAGGGACAGCACGGCCGAGTCATGTTTTCCAATCTTCTCGAAAATCCGAAGCTGTTCCGGCATGTGCTGGAAGACTTGCCGGTGGGGGTTTACCTGGTGGACCGGGAACGGAGGATCCGTTTTTGGAACCGTCACGCGGAACACCTCACGGGACATCTGGGGCAGGATGTGGTTGGACATGTCCTCGAAGACATTGTCCAGGCCTGCGACCGGTGGGGCCACCGCTCGATCGGCGAACACTGTCCAGTGACCATCACCCTCCGGCAGGGGCTACCGCAGCATTGCACCGCTTACTACCTCCACAAGAATGGCCATCGGGTGGTCTTGAGGATCCGCACCCGGGCGGTACTGAAAGACAGCGACGTGATCGAGGGAGCGGCGGTTCTGTTAGAAGAAGCATTTATATACCGCGAGGAGTTGTCCGGGCCGCCGATGTACGGATGCCTGGACGCGACCACGGGAATTACGTCGCGCCGTCTGACGCGAGCCGTGCTCAACGAATGCATGGCGGGAGTGGGATAGCGGCAGTTCCACCCTTAACAAGAGTGGGCAGGAGGTTGCGATCTTGCTGGCGGCGGAATTGGGAAAGGATCCCAACCGTCTTTTGATCGAGGGACACACCGACGCCAAACCATTTGCCGGCAAAAGCAGCTACAGCAACTGGGAACTCTCGGCGGATCGCGCGAATGCGGCGCGGCGCTTGATGCAGCAGTCGGGATTGCGCCCCGATCAGGTCTCGCAGGTGCGGGGCTTCGCGGACCAGCGTCTGCGCAACGCAAAAGAGCCGCTGGACCCGTCGAACCGGCGCATTTCGATCATCGTTCAGACCCTCGCCAAGGACGCCGCCGGCAATGACACCGGCGAAGGCAAATCTTCCGGAGCGGATGCGCAAGAATCGAGTGTGGCAAAACCGCCAACTGCCGGCGTGAAAGCGGGATCTGAACCCACGGTGGAAAAAGACGGAAAGTAAAAAAGAAGGCCGGCCACAGTGGCCAGCCCGGAAGATTGCATTGGTGATCCCAAAAATACGTCTTCTTACTTAACTCGCTGTGTACATCTCGCACCTACTGTGTACATCTCGCACCTACGCGGTGCAGTTCGGATGATAGGGGGAACACAGCGGATACGGCCCTATTGGAGCGGGAGCTTTCGGAACAGCCGCATACGCAAATGTACCCACCAGGCCTACCAG
>PKXK01000147.1:0-17593 GCA_003132325.1 Acidobacteriaceae bacterium | reverse complement strand
GGGTCGGGAGAAGCCAAAAAATCCTCTTGACAAGGTTTTTGGCGGGCGCTGTTTTTGGGTCGGCGAGGCTATAGTCGGGTTTTGGAACCGGCCGCAGCGGAGCTGGCCCTGGGTCGAGTAAACGGGTGGTCGAGCCCGGGAACATCTTCCGCTGGCTCCAGATTCGAGTTCCGCAATAACGCGCGCTCCACCATGCCTTCGAACATGGGGATCAACGAATCGGATGCCACCGGGGTTTGAAGATCCGCCAGGCTCTGTTCCCATCGCTGAGTCTGCAAATGGTTAACGCTGGCTTGGCGGAGCGCCTTGCGCGAGAGCGAGTATCCGAACCAAATCAAAATGGCCATGTTCCAGGTCGCCATGTTGATCAGGTTCAAGTTGTCCTGCGCGATAAATCCCCCCGAATTTAACGCCATTAGCACCAAGTCCACGCCGGCGAACAGCCCAAAGCCGAGAGCGATACCAAAACTAACTTGCTTCCGGGATACGCCCAGAAAGCGCGAAAACAAAAGCAAAAAGAGGATCAGGCCAAGCTGCACCACGCCCACTGAGCGCTGCAGAGTGGCAAGGGCGTGCACCAGCGGATCGCGGTCCAAAGAATTTGAGAAGGCGACCACCAACGAAAGCAGCAGCAGCACCACCCCCGCCCACTTGAACAGCAGCGTGCCCAGGTCTTTCAGTGTGTGGTAGGGGCGGAAGACGTCGAGGAAAATCTCATGAATCACCTTGAAGCCCAGAACCGCGTTGACCGCCTCTCCCAGCCAGAAGAACCAGAAATACAAGGTGCGGTTGCCCGTGAGCCAAAGCGGAAAAGTGACGGCAAAATTCGCAACCTGCGCCAGGAGGAACCAAAAAAACGCGGGAAACTGGCGGTGCAGCTTACGACGCCAGAAGATCGCCGCCACCACCGATTGCAGGATCGGTTGCATGCCCCACAAGCAGAACACGACGGTTTGGCTGTGCCAATTCATGGGCCAGACAGGTGGAGTAGCGACTAAACGCCGAAACTGCCGCACCTCGACCTTCTATATCCTGAGGCCGGGCGCCCTGGCGGTCAACCCACCTAAGGTAACTTTGGTAACCATGCCCTCTTTCCCGTAGAGACAGCGAAAACGGGGTGAACCCCGTCTCTACCGCCCGAAGGGGCGCGATCTATCCGGCGTCGGGCGTGGAATGCAGGTAGGCGCGCATCATTCGCACTTCATCGTCCTTTTCGTCGAGGTCGTGGAGAAGGATGTCGCGCAAAGAAACCACGCCCTTCAGGTCACGTCCCACGCAGACCGGCAGATGCCGGAATCCATGCCGTTTCATCAGGGTCATGCAGGTCTCGAGCGGATCGTCAGGCGTGACGGTCAGAGGATCGTCGGTCATAACCTGGCCGACGGGAGTGCGGGCGGGATCCTTGCCGCCGACCACCACACGGTTCATCAGGTCGCGCTCGGAGAATATACCGACCATCTGCCCCCCTTCGAGAACCGGTACGGCGCCGATGTGGTGTTCCGCCATCAGGCGGGCAACTTCCAGCACGGTCTGATGAACTTCGGCGGATATGGTGACTTGATTCTTGAGCAGATCGCGGATCAGCATTGGCACCTCCCGTGGGCTTGCGCAGAAAAATCGCGCCCGGCGAACAGCTTCAAATTCGTCTGCAACAAAGGAAGCAAAACCGCTTGGTGTCTCGACCCCGGGCGGAGTATATGTCGAAAATCGGCCAAGGGAAAGAAAAAAATGCAAAATCAGTTGCCGGTTGCCAGAAAAACCTTGGGATCGTGCGGGGTTTCACTGAGAACTGGCAACTGGCAGCTGGCAACTGCTTATGATGTAGGATCTGGCCACCAAAGCGGCGGGCATGTCGGCAGCGGCGCGAGCGGTAATGATCACGTTGTAATCGTCACTCGCACGAAGACGACCGAACACTGGAGTTGCCTCCTGCGGCTCGACCAGAGCCAGGTATCGCAGGAACGCGAAGACGTCTTCGGTGGGCTCCAATCCCGGGGCAACGAAACTGACTTCGACATCTTCGTGGTGGAAGTGCCATCCCAGTGACGCGGCCAGCCGCACGGCTCGCTCATACACGCCCGGCGGCAGCACCCCGGGCGCGGGATTGTCAAACACGACCCGCAGCTTGCGTTCATCTTCACGGCTGAACTCGCGCACCTTGAGCGCCCCGGTGCGCGCCGTGGCTTTCCAGTCCACATGGCGAGCCGAATCGTCGGGCATGTAGTCGCGGATGAGGTACAAATCGTTGCCGCGGCCCCGCACAAAGGTTTCGAACTCGCCGGTGACCATGGGAAGAACTTCGAGGAACTGTTCCGTCGACTCGACCTCAGGATAAACGATCACTTCGCGGGCCAGATTAACCCGCCGGGTTTTCATGAGGAAGGCGAAGGGAAACCGCGTGGCCAGGCCGAAGTTCTTCTCGCAGTAGCGGCCGCGGGCTGGGAAGGTCATCTCGAGGTCGGCCCGGAGTTCCTGTCCGGGAGCGAGAAAAGGAAAATACACGGATTCTTCGAGGATCGGTTTTTCCGCCTCTTCGTGCATGCGGCGCAGACGGCGGTCAGGCAGGCGGAGCCACTGCTCCTGGGGCGCGCGGTTGCGAGGCCAGCCGAAGGTCGAGGCTTCCCAACCCCAGTGGTCCTTATTCTTGCGCTTGGCGGGAACCACGCGCACGGAAAAAGATGGCACCCAAGAACTGGTGTTGCCGAGGAGCAAGCGCGCCAGCATCGGCCGCCCGGCAAAAACGTGTTCCGGCAAGCGCACGTCGAGCTGGAGACGGCGAAGCACCAGCGCCGAGGCGGCTCCGGAAACCAGAATGGCAGAGAGCAGCGCGGCGACGACAACATAAAGCAGGTTGTTTCCCGTATTGATGGCGGCGATTCCGATGACGACGCTGATCAGGATGTAGATCGTGCCGGCGCGGGTAACGTCGTAGTCCATCGCTTCGCGCACGCGACTGGCGACGACCCGCCGCGCCAGATAGGGCACCGTGGTCAGGCCCACGAAGGTGGCCAGCAACAGCGCAACCGACGCCAGTATCAGGGTTCCCCAGAAGTTGCCCGCCTCGCGCGATACCGTCGAGAACAACGCCGCGCCGAAAGCCAGCATCAGGCCCACGATGGCCAGCAGGAATCTCACCCACACCTGGGAAAGCGCCAGCCGCGGGAAGCGGCGCGCGGGCTGTGGACTGTTCGGTCGGCGTTCGGGAATCACAAATCTCTCCGGGCGATGCTTATGCCAGCATATGACGCCGGGGGAGCGAGTGGAAGTGACGGAAGATACTCTGTCTCAACCTTCGTTCTAAGCAGTCGGCATGAATCGGTCTTGGGTAGGGCACGGCTTCACAGGCTGCGGAAATACTCGATGTTGCACTTGATTTTGGGTGGCGCAGCGCTTCAGCGCTGCAATAACTGGCGTGTTTTCATCAACGGCTTTAGCCCCTGAGGGCCACGCCTTCCGGCCTGAAAAGCATTTATGAAACACACTCAAGTCAGTGGTTGGTGAAAAATCGTCCGTTACGAAATAGCCCCTCACGGCTCGCGGATCTCCTCTCCCACCACCGTCATCTTCGTAGCTGTCCGGAATTTCTTGTAATCGCGGAACTTCACTTCGACATCCTCGTTGTACCCCTTGAAGAGCGCAATCCGCGCGTCGAGGTGGAACTGAATGTGCTTGGGCAGCCAAACTTCATCGTTCACCTTGGTCAGCTCGACCAGAACCCGCGTGCCTTTGTGGATTCTTGCCAAAACGAATCCAAACGATAGGGTGTCAATGGCAACGATGTCGAGCTTCACCCATTGCGCTTCGCCCTTGTCGATCCAGACGCGCCCCTTGAACTTGCTGAGCATCTTGGCGCCGCGCTGCTTGGGTTCGTAGCCCGGACGAGGTTCACCCTCCAGCACCCAGGTATCGCGCCCGTCCATCGTTTCCGAACCCACGAGCCGGAAGTTGAACGCATCGGCAATCTCCAGCACGAACTTGCGGTCTTCTTCGCGACCCTTTTCTTCTTTTTCGAGCCGCTTGCGACGATCGTCCTCCGATTCGTTCTTCCGTTTGTCGATGATCTTCTGAATCTTCTCCTCTTCTTTCTTTGCATCGTCGGCTGAAAGCGGCTCGTCGTCCTTGGCGGTCAGCCGCTCGACCTGCTCTCCATAGATCTCCAGGATCTCCGACGTCCGGGATTCGGTCTTCTTCACCCCGCCGTGCCCATCGAGTTTGTGCTCCTCTTCGCGCTGGATAAAGGTGTAATCGCGCTGCCGCTTCTCGGTTTCCAGTTCTTTCACTTCGGCGCGAAGCAGCAGTTCCCGAATCTGCTGCGCCGGCACCACGCCGCTGGCATCGGGCTTCAGATCGATGGGCGTCAGATCCGTGTGCGTGCGATCGTCGGGAGGCGAAACCGGCACCGATGGTGTTGAAGTGGAAGTCGAAGCTGGAGCCGGAGTTAAGTCCTGACCGAAAGCGCAGCCCGCCAGCAGAACCACCGCGAAGATGAACCCGACAAAGAGCCGCCCGACAAAGAGCCGCCCGACAAAGAGCCGCCCGACAAAGATCCGCCCGAAGCAAGAACGCAAGACAGACATGCGAAACAACCCGCGAAGCATTTCCCTCACGAATGCAGCTTTCCCCCGTGAACCCCTGTGTACCCCGTGGTTAAAGCTTCTTCTCGGCCCGTTCCAGACACCCAGCCCGGAACGACCGCCCATCCAGCCGATGCAACCGTTGAGCCTGGGCGCGAGTGATCAGCGAAGAATGAGAAATCGTCAGCAGATACTCCGCCACAAACCACACCGGCTCCTCGGTCGTCATCCAGTCCAGCCGATCGAAGCGCTTCATGTGCACAGGACGCGAAAAAGTCCGCAAAGTCCGCTCCCCGCGCAGGTTGAAGTAGGTGTCGAAGTAACTGAGTACCAGTTCGCGCAGTGAACGGTACACCGGCTCGCGATACCGGCATCCGGTGTAGTTCGATTTGGCCAAAGCGCCCCAGTGCCCGTCGTTGGGACTGCGATACACCGCAATCACGTGGTCGGTATCATGCTCGGCCTCGAGATCAAGAATCAGCGGAGGATATCCGATAACCCGCAAAGCCGCCGCCGCAAACAGCGCCCCTTCATAACAATGCGACGTATTCTCCCGCAGCACAAGTCGCGGAGACCAGGCACTGTCCTCAAGGTGATAAGGCATATCGTCGAGCAAGCGCTGAATGCCGTGCGGAGTCTTCAACCCGCGCAGCTTGCGAAGTTCGGCAGGGGTCAGTCCCCAAGAGTTGTTGCTAGTCATCCCAAATGTCCCGTAGAGACGCGGCTAGCCGCGTCTGCCGCGGATTGCGGAGTCACTTGAAGGTAGCAGGAGCGGGCGAGGATTGGGAATAGAGCAACAGGTGCGCGAGCGAACTTTAGAAGTTCCCTGCGCTCCGATCCGCCTTACGCCGAATTGGTGCGCAAAGTCGGTTTACCGCAATAGTGACACGTCAAGTGGGCTGGAGTCCGCCGGACGAGTACGGCAGAACGTCATTTACTTGGCCGGCTCGCTAGCAGTCTCCTCTTGCTGCTCTTCAGCCTTTTGCCAGTTGGAATTTGGTTCGTATTCCTTCATGGTCTTAGCGAGAATGGCGGTCGTCTTGCCGAGATCCTTCTCATACACGACCCCATCCTCGTTGACGATGAACGTCATCACGCCCGACGATCGGTATTCCGCGGGATAGGCCACGAAAGCGAAACCCTCGGTCATTTTGCCATTTACGACGTAACGCTTCGCGCCGCCTGGAGCACTCTTTCCCTGACGCTCGATGATGTGAAAATAGTAGCCGCGGTACGGCGTCGGAGCGCCCTCATGGCTTTTGGCATAGCCCTCGGCAACGGCCGATGCCACCAGCGGGCCGATGGGACTCTGGGGGTCGCCGTTGGCAGCTTTCCAATAAAGGCCATTGTGCTGCCCTTCATCGCTGAAGATCTTCTGCGCGTACTCGCTGTGCTGTGCGAAGTATTCCTTTTGCGCCGCCGCCAGTTCCTGGCAAACGCGAATGGCCGACAGTTCATTCCGGCCAATGCGCCGGTATAAAATTTCTTTCTTGCCCGCCTCGGTGTCGAAATACCACGAATTGCCTTTATTCATCAGCGGTATGGGCGTCGGCCAATTATGTGCGCCGATATACAAAATCGTGGTTCCATCCGGTTCTTTCACCAGACGGTGCATTTCCCGATATCGCTGCACGAAATTCGCACGGCTCTCGGCGTCCTCGGCATCGTCTCCCGACGAGACGATTTGCTTTCCCTCCGGTCCGAGGATCCCAAGCATCGCTGTTTCGTCATTATTCTGCGCTGCCGTAACCAGCGCATTGCTCGCCTCTTCCGCCGATGAAAATGTTTTCTGGCCCGCTTGCTGCGCCATCGCACCCAGCGCAAGACACATCGTCAAAATGATCGTGACGACGGCGAATTTAGGAAGATTGGCCCCATGAAATTTATCGACGTTCAGCTTAGTTGGCCGCATAAAGCTTCACTCCATTCTCAGATTTTTCAACCTACACAGGGACATAACGAAACCTGATCAATATCAATGACGCGCAGATCGCGGATCAATGGCGCCCGCCTCCTTGGCCGCCGCCGTGAGATCCGCCGCCATGAGACCCACCGCCGCCACGCGCCGCTCCACCACCGACGCTGGCCTTTCCGCGTGACGAAAAGCTCTTGGCCTGTCCGCCATGCCCATAGCCGCTGAAGGCGCCCGAGCGGACGCCGCTCTGACCACGGGGTGCAGCATATCCGCGAGCCGCTTGCCGGTTTCCGTTGAAAGGCCTGGCCGCGGCGCCGGGACGGTTGCCAACTCCGCCGCGTGCAACTCCGCCGCGTGCAACCCCGCCGCGTGCAACCCCGCCGCGTGCAACCCCGCCGCGTGCAACCCCGCCGCGCGCGACTCCGCCGCGCGCGAAATTGCCCCGGTTATAAAACGTTCTGCTCCCGGAGTAGTACCTGCCGCCGCCATACATTGCGTATCGGCCACCCCAATTGAATCCCCAATGACCCCAGCCCCAGCCAAAGCCTCCGAACCCACCGATTCCGAAGCCCATTCCGAAATTGAGGTACGGGCCGCCAAACCAGATTCCCGGATACGGGTACCATCCCGGCCACGCCATGATGGGATATCCGTAAACCGCCCACGGGTTATAGGCCGGGACGTACACTACATTGGGGTCGGCAGGCTCAATGTCAACATCCGGGCCATCGGCCCTTACGACTTCCTGCGGCGTGCTCTTAAGAGCACCGGCTTGTCGCGCTTTGTGGCGCATCACCTGTACCGCATCCATCACATCCTGCTGCTGGTTGTAGTAAGCATCCCCCAGAGTTGACGTCCAGGAGAGGTTCTTGTCCATATTTCCCAGAACGGATGGAAATGCAGCGAGCGCCTTGACGCTCGGGTCCCAGGGTTGCTGGTCAACGGCTTTACCCAAAGCCTCGCCCTTCAAATCAGGATTCGCCTGCACCCATCGGTCGGCCTCGACAACTTCCTCGGGAAAGGTGGACGCGGCCAGGACCTGCGCCACCAGCGAATCGGGATACAGCGCAATCGGCGCAACTAACCGCTGCAATTGCTCGGGAGTCTGCTGCGCGTAGGGCGGCGCCTGCGCGTCCTGTGCCGAGGCTTGGTTGTCCTGCGGCGGTTCCTGCGCATCCTGGGCCGACAGGCTCAGCGGCCAAGTCGCGAACAACAGAGCCAATGACAACAGAGAAAACAAACTCTGCCTGCCCAGTCGAGGCCTTGAAAACCCTGCGGCACATCCGAAAATGTTCATATTCTTGAACCTCCTCTGCAAAATCCTACCGAACCCAGCTCCTCACCAGCAAGAGGCAGAGTCCTTTACGCTGCCGCTGCCGTACGCTGGTGTTGTTCTTTAGAATGTCGCGCGACAGAACGCGGTGAGAGCCTGTATGCTCGTTCGACGACCGGCACCAGACGTTCCGGCAGGTCGCTCTTCATCACGTAATCGTCCACCAACCACAAGAGTCGCTCTGGTGTCTCGGAGTACGCGGAGAGCAAGATGACCTGGCAGCTGGGGAAACCCTTGCTTGATGTGGCAGACTACGGCTTCCGCATCCATGCCTTCCTGTTTGTACTCCAGTAGAACCGCGGCCACCGGCGTTTCCTCCAATATCTTCATCGCGGCGTAGCCGCTCGACGCGATCTTGACGCAATAACCATGAGATTCCAAAGCCGCTTTGCGAAGCTCCAAGGCTTGTGGAAGGTCGTCGATGCACAGCACAGTGGGGGAGTCCATAGCACATCTCCGCTAGGTACTTAGATGCGGTAATTGGCTCGCCGTTGCCCCGATGCGCATAACTCGCAAGACACTACAGATCCACCTCGATCCGATGACCCATCCGCGTTGAAACAGCACTCTGCTACGGCGCAGCCATCATTACAAAACTTTAAGCAACCACTGAAAGCCCGTCTGTTCAAAATTGACCACTTCTCGTAAGCAGCCCCACGGAATGACCGCGAAAACAGTTCCCAATGCGCCGCGGCAACTAGCTCAACAACTCCCCCAACTCGCGAGGCGTCTCCACCAGCACATCCGGAGGCACCTCTTCCAGCGTGTGCGGAGCGAACCCGTAGGTCACGCCGCAAGTCCACAACCCGGCATTGCGGCCCGTCAAAACGTCAACCGAGGAGTCGCCAATCATCAGCGTCTCATCCGCCGCCACGCCAGTTTCCTGCAGGACAGTCAGCACCCCCAGCGGATCGGGCTTCTTCGTCGTAAAGCTGTTGCCGCCGTACACGCTCACGAAGAAATCTCCCAGCCCGAGAGCCTGCACAATAAGGCGCGAAGGATTCACCGGCTTGTTCGAGAGCACGGCCATCAGCCGCTGTACTCCGTTCGACGAATGAGCCAAGCCCGCCAGCGCCTCCGGAATCCCCTCATAAACCGTGGTGTGGTCCAGTTTGTGCAGCCGGTAGTAGCCCAGAAAATACTCCAGAGAGTCGCGGAAGAACGCTTCGTCGTCCGTGTCCGCAAGCGCGCGCCGCACCAGCGCCGGCGCCCCATCTCCCACATAGCTGGCAATGACATCGCCGTCCAACTCCGGACGCCCAATATGCCGCAACATCGCATTCACGGAGTGAATCAAATCCAGCCGGGAGTCAATCAGGGTGCCGTCAAGATCAAACACCAGCAAGCGGACCCGATGCGGATCAAAGTGGCGCAGGAAACGAATCATGGAGAAATCAGGATAAACCAGGTCTTAGGTCTTAGGTCTCAGGAAAGGCTGCAGGATGAAGAGATTTTTGCTGGGACCTGACTCCTGACTGCCGAGACCTGACCCGAAAAGATTTTCCTGAGACCTAAGACCTAACACCTGAGACCTCGTTTACAATGATGCGGGGCTGAAACTCCGTGGGGTGAGAAGCGCAGCATGGCCACGACCAAAGTCGATCCCAAGCTGAACGATACCAACATCGCGAAAAAGGCCAAGACGTATGACGGCCTGACCAGCCAGCAACTCATCGATGCGTATCGCATCATGTTCACCTCGCGCCGCGTGGACGACCGCGAGATCCTGCTCAAGCGCCAGCAGAAGGTTTTCTTCCAAATCTCGGGCGCCGGCCACGAAGCCATGGGCGCCGCTGCGGCTCTTGCGTTGAAGCCCGGCTACGACTGGTTCTATCCCTACTATCGCGACCGTGCGCTGTGTCTAGCCCTGGGCGCGACTCCCCTCGAAATGCTGCTCGGCGCCGTGGGCGCGGCCGACGACCCCAGTTCCGGCGGACGCCAGATGCCCTCGCACTGGGCCTACAAGCGGCTCAATGTCGTCACCCAATCGTCCGCCACCGGCACCCAGATTCTGCAAGCCGTCGGATGCGCCGAAGCCGGCCGCTATTTCGCCAAGCGTCCCAACGCCGCGCAAAAAGCCGCGGGCGATTACCGCCAATTCAAGGACGTCCAGTTCCAGGGCGACGAAATCACTTACGTCTCGCTCGGCGACGGCACCACCAGCGAAGGCGAGTTCTGGGAGGCGCTGAACACTGCCTCCAACTGCCGCCTGCCGGTAATCTTTTGCGTGGAAGATAACCAGTACGCAATTTCCGTGCCCGTCGAGGTGCAGACCTCCGGCGGAAACATTTCGCGCCTGGTCTCCGGCTTCCCCAACTTCCATTTCGAAGAGCTTGACGGCACCGACCCCGTCGTCGCCTACGCCGCCTTCCGGCGCTCTGCCGACTATTGCCGCGCGGGTCATGGTCCCGCGTTTGTCCACGCCCATGTGATCCGTCCTTATTCCCACTCGCTGTCGGACGACGAGCGCCTGTACCGCCCCGACTCCGAGCGCCAGGCCGATGCTGCGCGCGACCCCGTCCCGCGCCTGCAAATGTTCCTGCTGCGGGAAGGAATCCTCGACGAAAAAGCGATCAACCAGATCGAGCGCGAAATCGAAGAGCAGATCCAGGCCGACGCCGACCGCGCGCTCGACGCCGCCCTGCCGCAGCCGGAGACGATTTACAACTACGTTTACTCGCCCGATCTCGATCCCATGTCGGCGGCCTTCGATACTGATCCCGCCTCGGCCGTGCCCGAGGCCGCTGCCGATGCCAAGCCCGCAGCCGCTTCGCCGAACAAGGCGTCTCTAAACAAGACCATGGCCGACCTCATCAACGCCACCCTGCGCGACGAGATGCGCCGCGATGAGCGCATCGTCATTTTCGGAGAGGATGTCGCCGACGCCAGCCGCGAAGAGTATCTCAGGCAGAAGGTGATCAAGGGCAAGGGCGGAGTCTTCAAGCTAACCTCCGGATTGCAGATAGAATTCGGCTCCGACCGCGTCTTCAATTCTCCGCTGGCCGAAGCCAACATCATCGGCCGCGCCACCGGCATGGCCACCCGCGGATTGAAGCCCGTCGTCGAGATCCAGTTCTTCGATTACATCTNNTGACGCATCTCTATTCGGAGACGGTGGACCCGACCTGCGAGGCGTTCTCCGTGGAGCCTCATGCCGAACCTCACTTCGGGGGCGCGCCCATGACCATGGTGGATCTGATCAACGCCACTCTCCGCGAGGAGATGCGGCGCAATCCGGATATCCTGGTGTTCGGCGAGGACGTGGCCGATTGCACGCGCGAAGCCAACCTCCGCGAGGTGAAGGGCAAGGGCGGCGTGTTCAAGGTCACCCACGGCCTGCAGCGGGAATTCGGCCTGCGCCGCGCCTTCAATACGCCGCTGGCCGAGGCCTCTATCGTGGGGCGCGCCATCGGTATGGCTACGCGCGGGCTCAAGCCGGTGGCGGAAATCCAGTTCTTCGATTACATCTGGCCGGCGATGATGCAGTTGCGCGACGAACTCCCCATCATCCGCTGGCGCTCGAACAACGCCTTCTCGGCGCCGCTGGTAATCCGCGTCGCGATTGGCGGCTATCTGACCGGCGGCGCAATTTACCACTCGCAGTGCGGCGAGAGCATCTTCACCCACACTCCCGGCTTGCGCGTCGTCTTCCCGTCCAACGCCCTCGATGCCGCCGGCCTGCTGCGCACGGCGATCCGTTGCGACGACCCGGTTTTGTTCCTGGAGCACAAGCGCCTATATCGCGAAACCTACGGACGCGCGCCCTACCCCGGCCCCGACTACATGGTTCCGTTCGGAAAAGCGAAAGTCGTGCAGCCCGGAACCGACCTCACCGTCATCACCTACGGCGCCGTGGTTCCGCGCGCGCTGCAGGCCGCGCAAAAACTCGAGCGCGAACACCGCGTCAGCGTTGAACTGCTCGACCTGCGCACGTTGAATCCGTTTGATTGGGATGCGATCGCCGCGTCGGTAAAGAAAACCAACCGCGCGTTAATTGCCTACGAAGACTCGCTGAGTTGGGGATACGGCGCCGAAATTGCCGCCCGCATCGCCGACCAACTGTTCCATCATCTCGATGCCCCGGTGAAGCGAGTAGCCGCCACCGATACCTTCGTCGCCTATCAGCCAATTCTGGAGAACGCGATCCTGCCCCAGCCGAGCGACTTGTTCCGGGCGATGAAGGAGCTGGCGGAGTTCTGAGGGGCAGCTCTCAGCTTTTTGATCTTGGCGTCCTGTAAAGACGGGCTTGCCCAGTCTCCGTGAAAATTTTCACACCGCCCCGGAGAGGCACCCTGCTCGTGTGGGGACGGGCGCCCTCGCCCGTCCAAGCCGAGTGCAACTCGGCAGCCGCCAGTGGTCCCAGCGACGATTCGCGATAGCCCTGGCCCAGAGGCATCACACAGCCCCGGAGGGGCGACCTAGCTTAGCCCAGCGCTTCAGCGCTGGGTAAAGTGGGAGAATTGACTCAAGTCCCGGAGGGACGACCCAGACCGTGCGAGCCCAGGCTGCCGCTTAGGGAAAAGGAACAACCTCGAAGATCTTGGCATTGTCGAGCGTAAGCGTCCCCGGCTGCTTGCAGCTTACCAGCGGCAGCGACACGCGTCTGCGCCGCCTCGATGTAAGCTCGTTTCTTGCGATGTAAAGGGTCGGGCCTTCCGCTGCGCGCTTTCTTCCGCTAGCTTTGGCTCTTCGCGATCGTTCCGTCCCTGCATGGTCAGCCATTTTTCGTTTTCCGCGCACCGCCCCTCCCGCCGAATGTCGCTCCCCACGGCCCACCGTCAAAACAAACCAGAGCCAACGCGATCGCCGCCACCGCCAGCGGGAATTCGAATCCGCCATTGCCCATCAGCCCGTTCCTAAAGTGCACCTTCCAGATGGCAACCCCCATCTCGATCACGAACGCAAGCGAGAAGAAGCGGGTGAACAATCCCAGTACGATTCCGATTCCGCCAAAAAATTCCGTCCCCGCCGAAAAATACGCCAGCCAGCGAGGAATCCCGAGCGAACCCACCATGTCCATGTGGTGATGGAATCCGCCAAACACTTTGTGATAGCCATGCGCGATCATGATCGCTCCCAGAACAAGCCGCATCACAAGCAGCGCCAAAGGCTGCAGCCGATTGAGAAAATTCAAGCAAACCTCCGAAGCAGGTGTCAGGTCTTAGGTCTTAGGTATTAGGAAATGCAAGTCCCGACCTGACGCGATATCAACCAATTGTGAGGAGCCGCCGATTTTCCTAAGACCTGAGACCTAACACCTGAGACCTGTTCTCACCAGCTCGAGTACGCGGTGCCGTCGCTGCCCACCTGGCTGGAGCCGCTGTGGCAACCCACAATGCCAGGCTCGGTCTGGTCGATCGACTTGAGTGAGTCTTCCTCATCGCACTGCCAGGTGTCGCTGTTGCCGGTAATGTCTTTTGGGACCGCTTTCAGATATCCCGCCGAGACCAGATCGGCCAGCGACTGCGGCGCTTTCTGCTTGTCCAGCGTGTACTGATCGATGACTTTGTTGATCGTCGCCAGATTCTGTCGCAGCGTGGTTTCGCGCGCCCGGATGATGCTCTGGTTGTACATCGGCAGCGCAATCGACAGCAGGATCAGGATCATGCTGATGACCACCACCATCTCAATCAGCGTGAAGCCGCAATCACGTAATTTGGGATTGCGAAATTTGGCTTGGCCCACTTTGGACTCGACTTTCATCTACCAGTCCTTGTACTTCGTGCCGTCCAAAGCGGTTTGATCCGACTTCGTGTAAACATCGAACACGTTCTGCCCACCCCAGGAATCCGAGTCTTTATCGTCCTGCATGGAACGCATTCCCCATTCCTGTTTGGTCATGGGATCGACCGGAATCCGGCGGAGAAATTTCAGCTTCTTGCCGGAAACATCCACCCCCGTAACCAGCGTGTCCAGATCCGGAGGATAGCCCTCGCTCCCCACCTTGATCTGGAACCCGCCCCGATCGGCGGTGTCTTTGTAGCGGTCGATGGCGTCGCGCATCATCCACAAATCTTCGCGCAACTCGTGCTCGCGCTCGCGGTAGATCGTCATCTTGACCAGCGGAAACGCCGCCCCCACCAGAATGGCCAGGATGCCAGTCGCAACAATCAACTCGATCAGCGTAAACCCGCGTTGTCGGCTCGTGTTCATCGAACGGACCCTAAACCAGTTCTCAGTTCTCAGTTCCCAGTAAGAACCAGGCCGCTTTTACTGAGAACTGACAACTGAGAACTGAGAACTGCTTCTACTGAATCGTAATCGCCGCCTGCGCCCCGCTCATCGCAATCGGCTGCATGGCCGGATCCCGCGCTCCGCCTCGAGTGATGGTCAGCGCCGACTGGCCCGCTGCCTTCGCCATGAAAGTGAGCGTCACCACCGCCCCCTGTCCCGAAACGCCCCCCGCCCCCGGAGGCCGCGTGGCCGTGATTTGCAGCGTGCCGGTCGTCGGATCGTCGCGATGCACCAGCGCTACCGCTTGTCCGTCTTGCGACAGGAATCCGCCGTTCGAAACATTGACCACCGCCACCTGATTCGGATCGTAGCTCAGTTGCACCGGCACCGAGTACACGTTCTGCCCGCCCGAAACCAGCACATTCACCGTGAAGGTCGACCCCTTGGCCTGGTTCAAGGTAGCCGGATCGAACTGAAACCCTGCCACGCCGCCAGCCTGATTTTGCGGAACCGCTCCCTGAGGAACCGGCGGAGCCGTTTGCGGCATCGCCGCCTGCGTCTGCGGAGCGGCTACGGACGCGGCTGGTGAAGCTGCGGGTTGCGACACTGGGGTTGCCACTGCCGGCTTGTTGCTGTGTCTCAACTCGATGGCATTCGCCGTGCCCACGTCGATCATGTCCAGGTTGTCATGCGGCATGTCCCGGCCACGGATAATATGCGGGATCAGCACAAATACGATTTCATTTTCCGAGTGCTCGGTGTCGGTCTCTCCAAAAAGGTATTTCAGGATCGGAATCTGAGCCAGCCCCGGAATCCCCGTCAGTGCCTTGGTCTGCGTGTCCTCCATCATGCCGCCCAGCAGGCTGACTTCGCCATCTTTCAGACGAATCTCGTTCTCGATTTTGCGCTGTCCAATCACCGGCTGGCTGATGCCGCCAATGCTCACATACGAGGTCACCGCCGAAACGTCCATCGTCAGCTTCAGCGAAATTTCCCGGTCTGCTTGCACCCGCGGCGTGATGTCGATGTTCACGCCCACATCCAGGTATTGAAACTGAGTATTGACCAGCGGGTTGATGCCGACTCCGCCAATGCCCGGCTGGAACGATCCGGTCGCCACCGGCACCCGATCGCCAATCTTCAGCGACGCTTTCTGCCCGTCCAGAGCGCGGATCTGCGGATTCTGGATGATCTTCGTGTTCGTGTCGCCCAACAAAGCCGTCGCCGTGGCCTGCGGAATCGTCACCTGGAAGTCGGTGGCATTCAGGTTGGCGAGCGTGTTCAGACTGAAGCCGGTCGAGGATGATGGTGTAGTACTCGTCGTCGTGGTAGTCGAAGTGGAAGTGTTCACGTTGGGCTGCAGTTGCACCGAAACACTGGTCGGAGGGCTGATGCCCAGCTTGCGTGTCTTGTCGCGACTCACCTGCATCACCGCCACTTCAATCAACACCTCGGGCTTCGCCTTGTCGAGATCGTCCACCAATTTCTGCGCCAGCGCCATCTGGTCCGGCGTGCCCCGCACCACAATTGCTCCTTGCGATGGCAACTGCTGGATCCGGCTCACTTCCAGGATGGTGCGCATCGCGTTCACGACATCCTGCAACTCGGTAGGCTGGGAAAGGTTCGAAAGATAAAAAGTTTTGATGACGTTTTGTTCCAGCTCTTTCCGCTTCGCGGGATTGTCTTGCGCCACAAAAATCGTGTTCGGCGTCACCGGACGCCAAAAGGTTTTGGTCTCGAACGATATGATTTCCAAAGCGTCTTCGAGCGTCACCCCATTCAGCTCGATGCGCGCCTGTTTCGGCGTGTAATCGGGATCGAACAGCACGTTGATGCCGGCCAGCTTGCCCACCGTCTCGTAGATCACATTGGTTTTTTCCGTGACCTTGAGCGTGATGGGCACGTTTGCGATCGGAGCCAGTTCCACCGGGCCCTGCGCCGATTCCAGCCGTCTGCGCAACGCCGTAGCACCCGCCGCCGATGCCTGCGGTTGCGGATTCCGCGCTTCCCGAATCATCTGCTCGGTGCGTTTCAGTTCCTGCTGCGCGATGAACGAAGAAGGGTCGGTCTCCAGCGCCTTCTGGAACTGCGCCAGCGCCTCGTCGAGCTTGCCCGCATCCCTCAGAATCTGCCCGTGATGCACTTCCGACGCAGCCGCCAGAAAGCGGTTCCGCTCGAACGCCGTCCGATATCTCAGGTCTCTCGGTTTAAGATTGTAGGCTTGCTTGAAATAGTCGAAAGCCTGCTCATAGTTCTGCCGCGCCTCGGCATCTTGACCCTTGTTGTAGAGCGCCGTGGCAGAATCAATCTTCTTTTTGGCGAAAGCGAGCAGGCTCAAGCAGACCAGCAGCAGAACAAACGGAGCCGGACGAATCAGGCGTCTCATCAAGCAGTCCTCATGAAAATCTCTCTCGCCGGGCGGCGGCCACTCATGATTCTCGAGGGTGCCCCGTCCAAGCTCCGCTGGGGCGGGGATTTTCTGGCGTCCCAGGGGCCCTAACGCGCAAAAGTACCAGAAAATCGGATTATAACATCGCATCAATGTGCATCCGAAGTGATTGCTGGGGCAGTGTTTACACTCATTAGTACCTGCCCTTTCAGGTATCAGGTCTCAGGTCTGCAACTGGGGTCGGCCTTTCCTGAGACCTGAGACCTGACACCTGACACCTGCCGTGATACTTTCTCATCAGTACCATGGCCAAGCAGACCACCCACCAGACCCAGCCCAATCGGGAGAAGAATCCGCGCCGCCAGCCCACCGCCTCCGGCGAGAAGGATGCCGCTGTCAACAGGAACGCCAGCCACAACTATTTCTTGCTCGAAAAATTCGAAGCCGGAGTCGCTCTCACCGGAACCGAGGTGAAGTCGGTTCGCGGAGGCACGTCCAATCTCAAGGACGCTTACGGCCTGATCAAAGACGGCGAACTCTGGCTCCTCAACTGCCATATAGGCCCCTACGACCACGGCAACTCGGCCAATCACGCCGCACTCCGCACCCGCAAGCTTCTGGTTCACAAAGAAGAAATTCGCAAGCTCATCGGCAAAACCCAGCAAAAGGGACTCACCCTGATCCCCACCCGCATGTATTTCAAAAACGGAAGAATCAAAGTAGAGCTAGCCCTCGCCAAAGGCAAACAGCTATGGGACAAGCGCGAAACCGAGCGCCGTCGCACCGCCGACAAAGAAGCCCGCGAGGCCATCTCCCGAGGAAGAAAAACGTAGGGACAGCCGGGGTGCCCCATTCAAGCCCTCTTTTGGCTTGAGTGGGGTAGTTTCCACAGCCGGACAAAGCGTCTCTGCCCCTGGGTGCCCCATTCAAGCCCTCTTTTGGCTTGAGTGGGGCGTTCCACCGCCGGACAAAGTATCTCTGCCCCTGGGTGCCCCATTCAAGCCCTCTTTTGGCTTGAGTGGGGCAGTTCCACAGCCGGACAAAGCGTCTCTGCCCCTGGGTGCCCCATTCAAGCCCTCTTTTGGCTTGAGTGGGGCAGTTCCACAGCCGGACAAAGCGTCTCTGCCGCTGGGTGCCCCATCCTTGCGCGTTTTTTGCGCAAGGGTGGGATTTCAGGGCCGTGTCCCCTTAGGATTTCGTAGCTCAGT
>PKXK01000204.1:10517-22316 GCA_003132325.1 Acidobacteriaceae bacterium | reverse complement strand
AATGGGAATTCGAATCTCACAAATAGCCGTGAGCGCCATCACCGCCGCGGGCGACGACCTCGTTCGCCCGGCCTTTCAACATTTTCATTACGCCGTCGTTTGTGGGTTCTTGGAAAAGAGGAGTAACGTCCTCAGTCCATATGCATCGGAAGTGCTGGCGTCAGGACCATGCTCTCTCTGGGAAGGCAAAACGTGAGTGCCTGCTGGAAGGCTTCCCGCGTCTTGTTCACGAACCCATCCGGCGCCGCATGAAATAGCAGCCCGAAGAAAAAAGCGCAAAATGTGCAATAGTTTGCACTTAGCCAAATAGTGGGATTGCGATCCCACCGCTTTCCGTTGTATAAACCTTCACACTGGTTACGGTTCCATTAAGCTCTTGCTTTTCGCATAAATCCCTTCCCGGTGTTCCAAGTGCTATTTAACAGGGGGAAACCCTTGGCCGCAACATTTTGGAGGTGAGAAGGCGATGCGCCACTTTTTGTCGGAAAATGGTGGGAACATCCATTCCGGTGAGCCTTCCCGGTCCACGGATCATTCGATGTTCGGTGCGACGGCTGCCCGCCAGCTTTGCCTCACCCTGCTCGTCGTCTGCGCTGTTTTTCCGTCGTCTTCGTTCGCGCAGCAGACCTGCGATGCGACTAGCCCGACCTCATTTTGTTTTCCAACCAGCCGCGGTGATAGCGCCCGCGACGGCGCGAATACCAATGAGACTCTGCTCACGCCAGCCAACGTCAACATGCGCCACTTCGGCCGCCTCTTCAGTTTTCCTGTCGACTATGTCGTGATGGCCCAGCCCCTCTACATGCCCAACGTGAACATTCCCGGTCAGGGCACTCACAACGTCGTCTACGTCGCCACCGAGGCGGATTCGGTTTACGCAATTGACGCCGAGACCGGAGCCCAGCTCTGGCACGCCAGCATGCTCAACGGCGGCACCACTGCCAGCGGTATTTATCTTCCCTGCGGCAATGGTCCTGGTTTCCTTCAGGAGGGCATTACCGGAACCCCCGTCATCGATCCCACGCCCACCCCCACCGCCCCCGCCGGCACCATGTATCTGGTAGCCAAGACTCTTCTTGGCACCACCGTCCGTCACCATCTCCACGCCCTCGACATCACCACCGGCGATGAGCAACCGGGCAGCCCCGTGCTGATCACCGCCACCAGCACCAGCAAAAAGGGACACGTCACCCACTTCAACAGCCTCCATCAGAAAAACCGTCCTGGCCTCTTGTTGCTCAACGGCGTTCTTTACCTGGGCTTCGGTTCCAACTACTGCAACGACAGCAACACGGGCTGGGTGCTTTCTTATGACGCTGCCAGCCTGTCGCAGCTCGGGGTCTTCAACACCTCGCCCGACTACGGATTGACTTCCATCTGGCACAGCGGCAACGGTCTCGCCGCCGATGAAGCCGGCAATATCTTCGCCTCCACCGCGGAAGCCGGAGGCAACGGCTTCGATGTGCCTTCGGGTGGCCAGACATACTGCATGACCGTGTTGAAGCTTGCTCCCGAACTTCCCGTCGATCCTGCCGATTATTTCACCCCGTGGAACGTGGCCTTCCTCAACTCCCACGATATGGACTTGAGTTCCTCTGGGCCGATGGTTCTCCCCGATCAAAACGGCCCTTGGCCCCATGAACTCGTCGTCACCGGCAAGTACGGCGTCGCCTTCGTTCTCAATCGCGACAACCTGGGTATGTACTCCGCGGGAGATAGCAATGCCCTCCAGGAGGTGGTTCTCGTCCCACAGAGCCCCACCAATCCCATCGACGTTATGATGAGTTCTCCTGCCTACTGGAACAACACCGTGTACTTTACCCCCAATGGATCTCCAATCCTGGCTTTTCCGCTGTCGGGCGGACTGCTCGGTACCCCGCTCAAAACTTTTGCAGGTTATCCCGGCGCTCACTCCTCGTCCATTTCCGCGAACGGCAACACCAACGGAATTCTGTGGGCCATTTCCGGTGGACTCCTCGCCTTTGACGCAGGTTCTCTCAAAATGATCTATGGCACGAGTCAGGCCCCTAACGGACGGGACACTTTGCCCGCCGTCGGCCACTTTGCCACTCAGACCGTCGCCAATGGCAGGGTCTATGTCGGCACCCGAACGAGTCTGGAAGCTTACGGACTGATTCTCACCGCCAACGTAACTGGGGACAACGGGCAGACCGCTACCGTTGCCACCGCGCTTCCCGTCCCCATTCAGGTCCAGATCGCCAACCCCTACACCGGACAACCCGACATCGGCGCTACGGTCAATTTCAGCGACGGCGGCAAAGGCGGCTCGTTCAATCCCCCCTCCGCCATCACCGATTCCAAGGGCAACGTATCCACCATCTATACCCTTCCGACGAAATCGGGCACCTACACCCTGACCATCTCTGGGACCGGATTCGGCACTGCCACCACGACTGCGACCGCTACCCCCGGCCCCGCGGTAAAGATGATTAGCTGGGGCGGAAGTCAGCAGACCGGCGCCGCCGGTTCCACGCTCGCCAAACCCCTCGTCGCCAAAGCCGAGGACGCCTACAATAACGGCGTCGCCGGTGTGACCGTCAACTTCACCGCGAACCACGGCGCCGTCCCGAATTCGCCTTCTGCGGTCACCGGCGCCACGGGCTTGGCTAGTACGACTCTGCGGTTGCCCACCACCGTCTCCAAGATTACGGTCACCGGCAGTTCCACTGGTTTGAAGAACATCTCCTTCGTCGAATATTCGGTTGCCGGACCCGCCTCGAGCATCGCCGTCATCGGCGGCAATAATCAGTCCGCCCTCGCTGGGACGCCGTTGCCTCTGGCTCTCACCGTGCTCGTGACTGACCAGTACGGCAATCCCGTTCCCAGCGTCGGCGTTACGTTTGACGACGGCGGCGCCGGAGGCAGTTTCGCCAACGCCAATCCCGTCCTCACCAGCACCTCGGGAACGGCAGCCCAGCTCTATACGCTGCCGTCGTCTCCCAAAACCGTCACCATCAACGCCACCGTCAGCGGAGTCGGCACCGTCTTCACCGAAACCGGCCACTAGTTAATTGACTTCCCCATGGTTTCACGGCAAACTCGCCTTTGAGCCTGCTTTCCTCCGCATCTTCGCAGGCGGCCGGAACAAGCTATGTTCCCGCAACCCATGTCGAGGTCCGAGTTCCGCCCTGACGATTCGCATCCCGACCTGACTTGCGTTCTTGAGCAGAACCTCCTCGCCGGGTTTCCGCCCGACCTCGCTCTCGATTTAGTCCTTAACGAACTGGTAGTGCGCGCCGCCAAAGCCACTCGTGCCGGCAGCGCCGCGCTAGCCCTCGCCCGCGGCGATGAGTTGGTCTGCAGGGCCGCCACCGGACCCCTCGCTCCCGATCTCGGCGTTCCCCTCAGCACCCGCGACGGCCTTTCCGGCGCATGTCTTCAAAGCCATCGTCCCCAGCTCTCCGTCGATACCGAGTTCGACCCACGAGTCGACCCCGCCGTCTCCCGCCACCTCGGCATCCGTTCGATCCTCATCGTTCCCGTCTTCGATCTTACCGACAAGGATCACAACGACAAGGATCGTAACGACAACGACAGTAACGACCAGCACGCTCAGGTCAGCGGACTCCTCGAAGCCTTTTCGACCTCTCCCGCCGCCTTCTCGGACTCCGACCAGAAGCTGCTGGAAAGTTTCGCCGAAGAGTGCGCCCGGATTCGCCGCGCCGCGATCGAACTAAGTCGGCGCCCGCCCACCGCCCACGCCGTTCCGCCGGAGATCGTTCTGCCGGATGTACGGATTAATACCGTCCCGTCCGAGTTCAGGCCATCGGCGCTCGTTCCGCCCGCGTTCCCACCGCCCGATGCCATCGCCGAAAGCTCGCCGCCCACTCGCCGTCCTCCCTCCCAACCCCGGACCCTCGAAGTCTGGACCCTGGTCTTGGGAACTCTAGCCATTGTCGCCGCCCTCGCCGTCAGTTTCCTCATTGGCTCTCGGATCGGGTGGCTGCGCACCAGCGCGTCCTCTGCCCAGACCGCGCAGCCCCCAACCATATCCAAGCCGGGTGAAACGGCAAGATCCGCCGCCGCGCCCAAATCAGCGAGGACGAAGACCAAGCCCGCCGCGCCCGCCTCCGACGAACTGGTCGTCTACGAAAAAGGCAAAGTCATCTTCCGCATGAAACCGACTCGCGCTAAGCCCGGCCGGCCGCAGCATCCACCCGCCAACCCCGTTGCCACCAGGCAATCGAGCGATGCGATCATAGAAGCATCGTCGACCACTAAGGTCGCCCCGCCGCACAGCGTCTGGCTAGCCCCCGCGCAAGCCGAAGGCCGCCTCCTCATCCGCGCCGAGCCCCACTATCCCCCCGAAGCCATCGCCGCCCATCGCGCCGGCAACGTCGTCCTCGAAGTCCAAGTCGCCGAAGATGGCTCTGTCTCCAACGTTCGCACCCTAAGCGGGGATGCCGCGCTAGCCGCCGCCGCCACCGAGGCCGTCCGCCACTGGCGCTACCAACCCTATCGCCGCCACGACCATCCCGCCCAGTTCCAGACCGATGTAACTCTGAGCTTCGCTCTCCCGGACTGAGCGGACCCCACACGCTCGAATCGCACATTGAAGTGTTGCATGTAATATGTTATGCATTATATGGAGCATTGCGAAAACGTCAAGAGTCCTGAATGGTGCTGGCAACCGGGGATACTAGTGAGGGGAAAATATTCGGGAGTTCCTCAACTACGGAATGCAGGGGTGACAGAGAATGTCTCGGAAACGGCGGTCAGCGATCATCGGCGAGCAGTCTGCCAAACCCGCGGAATCGGAAAGAATCGAGCCGGGTGAGGCGGGCAGTGGGGAGGGGATAAGCAACCTCACGGATATGGCCTATCGCAAGATCAAGGCCATGATGATGAATTACGACATCGTTCCGGGACAGAGGCTGATTTTCGTCGATTTGGCGAAGCGGCTGGGCGTGAGCCGCACCCCCGTCAATAGCGCCCTGGGCATCTTGGCGGCCGAGGGTTTCCTGGATTTTGTCCCCAATCAGGGTTACACGGTTCACGAAATCACCCATCACGAAGCCAGCAACCTGTACGAGCTACGGAAGATCCTGGAGATGGGCGCGATCGAAAAGGTGATCGAACGGGTAACTCCCGAAAAGCTCGAGCTGCTGAAGAAACGACAGAATCTCTATGAGAAAGCCATCCTCGATAATATCAGCCGGGGAAGGTTCGCCCTCGATCAGGAATTTCACGCCGCGTACATCCAGATGGCGGATAACCCCTATCTGACCAGCTATTTTCGCGAAATCTACCAGCGCATTTTCCTCCGTCATCGCATCGAAGGATTGCGGCCCGGCCGGGCCAAAGAGGTGGTTTCCGAGCACAAAGCGCTGTTTGAAGCGATCCGCCAGCGCGATGTCAAGCGCGCTCGTAACTTGATCGAACAACACATCGACGCCGGCGAGAAGTATATCTTCAGCGCCGTCCCCGACTAACCGCCCGTGGTGCAAGTGCGATTTGTGTCGGGGGTTATGCGAGATTTGTATCAGGGTATGCCTTTAGGCATTCCATAAGTGCCTTGTTATGAATGCGCTTTTGCGCGCTGATCTCGGGCGCTGGAGTCTCGCCACAGGCGGCAAACCGACTTATGAGCAACTTAGTTCGAATTACCCACGAGCAAGGCCTCGCGATGACCTTGGCTTCATCCAAATCAACTCCGCCCTCAACATAGTCGTCGCCGTTCATTCTTACGGTCACCAGGATGTCATCGCTCTGGTGCTTCATCATGGCCCGCAAGGTTTCCATCGGCAGCCGCATCCTGTTCTCGAGGCTGCCCCCATAATCGTCCGTCCTCTTATTGGTGTAAGGCGAGATGAACGACGTCATCAGATAACCGTGGGCGGCGTGGAGTTCGACGCCGTCGAAGCCGGCTTTCTTGGCGCGCTCGGTGGCCGTGTCAAAGGCCGCGGGAATCGACTTGATCTCCTTGATGGTCATCTCGCGCGGGACTTCCCAGTACATCGAGATCTTGGGAAGCAATCCCGAAGGAGCCCACGGTTGCTGGCCGCTGACTTTGGAAGTGGTCTGACGGCCGGCGTGCGAGACCTGCAGAATCGTCTTGCTGCCATAGCCGTGAATCGCCTTGGTCAGCTTCTTAAGGCCTGGGATGTACTTATCGTCGTTGATTGCCAGGTGATGAAGCAGGACCTTGCCGGACGGGTAGAAAGGATTGGCCACCTCGATGAAGATTAGACCGGTTTCCCCTTTTGCCCGCTCGGCGTAGTAATTAACAAGCCTTTCGGTCACGAATCCATCTCTGGTTCCGTACTCCGTGCAGGCAGCCGACATGACCAATCTGTTTCTTAACGTGCACTGCGCGTGCACCCTCCACCGGCCATGATTGGACATGAGGAGCAGCGGATAGAGCTTGGCTCGGGGACTCGAGAGTCTCTCGTCATGCATCTCGCTCTTCTCGATCCACTGCGGATTCGGCGGCCTCTCCTTGTCGTCCGGAAAGTGCTTCGCCAGCCGCTCCGAGTAAAATTCGAGCTTATGGGAAGGAGTCCCGAGCGGGCTCTTCTCGGGATTCTCATAGAATTTCCGGAAACCCGCGGGGTCGGCTTCCCAATCTTTGGCGACTTGGTAGAGATAGTATTTCTTGTCCTTAAACTCCTCCCAGGTCATGAATCGATCGAGGGCCATATAGCCGAAGACCTTGTGTTGGATTTCCTCGGTGGTGAGATTCTCGGAAACTTGCTCTCCGAGCCCAAGCTTCTTGGCGATTTCGTAAACGATCTCGTAGTCGCTCTTGGATTCCCCGACTGGTTCCACCGCTTTTTCGCAGAGCATGACATCCGCAAATTGTCCGCCCTGTCTGACGTTGGTAACGATGTCGTCCACCTCCATGTGAGTGTTGGCGGGCAGGATGATATCGGAAAACAGACAATCGTTTTCGAGCCACGGGTGCTGGGCCACAATGCATTCCACCTGGCTGGTTCCCAGCGCCGTTTCGGTAGCGTTCCCGCCGTTCCAGCAGGTCGTGCGGCAAGGGGTGTCCGTCCAAATCATCTTTATCGGTGACTGGCCCGGCAGAGGAAACGTATATTTTTTGAACTGGTTGGCCACGTTTCCCTCAATGGAGCCGACCCCGTTGAATTTCAACGTGCCTTCGGTCTGCAGATGGGTATGGACCAGAGTCTTGGGCAACGCCGACTCCTGCCAGTTGGCGATGGAAGAGAGAACGGTAAGGGAAAGTCGCTCAATGATCTCCGGATTCCAGAACGAGGTGCCCGCCAGACCTTCCATCCGGGGCATGCCGAAATACGTAAGCTGATGTTGATGAACTCCCGGTTTTCCCAGGCCCTGCATCCCCAGCAGACAAACTTCCAGGCGGCCCGGCTCGTGAGAATAGGGGCCGCGAACATATCCGCCACCAAAATAATGGGCGATCGACGTTCTCTTCTTCGCGAACTCGCGGGCCAAGGCTTTGATGGTCCACTCCGGCGCTCCGCACTTGCCCGAAGCCCACTCGGGAGTCTTCGGGATGCCGTCTTCCTTCCCCATGACATAGTCGGAGAACTTGTCGAAGCCCACGACGTGAGTGGCCACATACTCCTTGTCGTAAGTTCCCTCCTTGATCCAGAGATAGGCTATGGCTAACTGCAGAGCGGCATCGGTGTTGGGAAGAACCGGGATCCACTTATCGGCATGGACCGCGGCTCCGTAATTCAAATCGGGGCAAACATAGCTCCAAGGTGGTGACCAGCCCCCAAACGGTTCCCTTGTTGAGCTTTAACGCGGAGGCTATCTCGGTAATACCCAGGAAGGTCTGCCGCCCTGTTTGCTTCCGTTACAACGTATTCTCGATGGCCAGCGCCATGCCCATCCCGCCGCTGATGCAAAGCGTGGCCAAGCCCCGGTGGGCTTTGCGCTTAAGCATTTCGTGGAGCAGCGTCACTGTGATGCGCGTCCCGGTGCAGCCGATAGGATGACCGAGTGCGATGGCGCCTCCGTTTACGTTGAGTTTCTCGCGATCGAAATGCAATTCGCGATCGCAGGCCAGCACCTGGGCGGCGAAAGCTTCATTCAGTTCAACCAGGTCGAAGCCGCCGAGTTTGAGGCCGTGCCTCTCTTCCATTTTGCGCACGGCCGGCACGGGCCCGATGCCCATGAGGCGCGGATCGACTCCCGCGGATGTCGCGGCCAGAATTCGCGCCAGCGGTTTCAGGTTGTTCTGCTGCACGAATTTCTCGCTCCCCAGCACCATCGCCGCTGCAGCATCGGTGATGCCGGAAGAATTGGCCGCTGTAATGCTGCCGGTCTTGGAAAACACGGGAGCCAGTTTCGCCATCTTCTCCATGGTCGCTCCCAGGAACAAGTGTTCATCGCGCGAGAAAACGGTGGCGCCCTTCTTGCTTTCGATGGTGACCGGAGCAATTTCGGCGTCGAAGCGCCCACTGGATTGCGCGGCCGCGGCGCGCTCTTGCGATACGAGCGCGAATTGATCCTGCTCCTCGCGCGTGATCTTGTATTGCCCCGCGAGAATCTCAGCCGTTTCCCCCATCAGCATCTTCGCCATGGGACACATGAATCCATCGCGATACATGCCATCGACCAGTTCTTGATTCCCGAGGCGGTATCCCCAGCGCGCGCCATCGAGATAGTAAGGAAGCCGCGACATCGATTCGGTACCGCCGGCCAGTACGCAATCAAGGCTGCCGACCGCAATTTCCTGATAGCCGAGTGATATCGACTTCATCCCCGAGGCGCATGCTTTATTGATGGTGTAGGCCGGAACCTCCTGAGGAACGCCGCTGCGAATAGAAACCTGCCGCGCGGGGTTCGGACCGCCCCCGGCTTGCCGGCCGTTGCCGAAAATCGTCTCTTCCACCTGCTGCGGCTGCACTCCGGCGCGTTCGAGCGCCGCCTTCGCCGCGACCACGCCCATATCGGCGGCGGTGAAGGAGGCCAACGAGCCTCCAAACTTGCCGATGGGCGTGCGGACCGCGGAGAGAATATACACGTTGTTCACTGGAACCTCCCTGACATTTCAGCTTAGCAAGGTACGGCAAAATTGGGGTTTGACATTGTCTTGAATGGGCGCGGCATCACAGCTTGCGCCATTTCGAGTCGCTTAAATTGGGGCTTTAGCCCCTAAGGTGTGCAACATCCCCCTTGAATCATCTCTTGCGCTTGTCGCGGATCCAGGTAAACGCGCGCGTAGCCGATGGCAATCCCAAAGTACTGATCGCCAACAGCGCCACATGATCAATCTCTGCCTGCGTGATTCCGGCCTCGTAAGCGTTCCGAACCGCGGAGTGCGTGGCGCCTTCCAGCCCCGCGCCAATCGACAACGCCAGTTTCACCAGACGTCGAGACTTCTCATCCAGCGGTCCCGCCTCGTGACAGCAGTTGCCTAGTTCGTCAAAGGCTTTCCACACGGCCGGATAAAGCTTCCGGAGTTTTTCAATAGGCTTCGGTAATGATTGAGGCATGTCGGTGCTCCTTAGCCGGAATTTCTTTTTGACTTCAAAGACGGCTCCCAGTTTATAACGATCTCGCGTTTGTCGACTTCGCTTGCTCGTTGCGGGCGCACAACCTCCTACTGGCCTGTAAGCACCGCCTGTTCTGCCTTCCTCAGCTTGATCAGAACGAAGGTCAGCAAGAACCCGATCACGGCAACCAGAACTTGCAAGCTGAAGGTCGTTTGATAGCTGTTCTGGCTCTTCACCGTCACGCCCGCAATGTAGAGGCCAAGCACACCGCCAAAGGTGCCGATGCCCGCCCAGAGTCCCGACATCTTGGCCACGATCTGCGGCGCGTAGGACCGGGCAATGAAGTAGTAAACGGTCGGCAAGCTCTGATTAAGTACCATCGAAAACCTTGAACCACAGGGTACCCTTCGGCTTCGCTCAGGGCAGGCTCCGGTACACGGGGGGGAAACCTTGGGTCCAGGTCCGATCTGATTCTCGATGGAACAGAGACTTCCCCTGTGACTCCCTGTGTTCTCTGTGGTTAGAGGTCTTCGGCGGGCGACTAAAATAGTGAGGCTGGCATTCCAACCTGCTCTCGCCATGAGCCAGACCCAACACGACGCGATCCGCGCTTACTACTACACGTTGTTTTCCGCCTGGGGACGCCAGCACTGGTGGCCGGCGCAATCGCGCTTTGAGGTGATTGTTGGAGCATATTTAACGCAGAACACTTCATGGACGAACGTGGAGAAGGCGCTTGGCAACCTGCGGAGGGCGCGACGGCTGACGATCGGCGGAATCCGGCGGACGCCGCAGCCCGAGCTGGAGCACTGGATTCGCCCGGCGGGGTACTTCCGGCAAAAAGCGCAGCGGCTGAAGACGTTTGTCGGCTTTCTCGATGCGCGTTACGGTGGGTCGTTGGCGCGGATGTTCGCGCGGCCGACGGCGGAGCTCCGCGACGAACTACTCGCGCTTAATGGTGTTGGGCCGGAGACCGCAGACTCGATTCTGTTGTATGCCGGCAATCATCCGGTGTTTGTGGTTGACGCTTACACCCGGCGGATTTTGGAACGGCATGAGATTGTCTCCAGCACGGCGGGGTACGAAGACATTCGACTGCTGTGCGAGCAGGCGCTGGGCGAGGTACCCGCAGCGGAGGGCCTTTCACCGCCGAGACGCCGAGAGCGCCAAGAAAATTCGAGGTTAAGTTCGAATGATTGTTCAAAAGATCAAGAAGTTGCCCTCGGCGCTCTCGGCGTCTCGGCGGTGAACAAGTATGCGCAGGGGCCGCGTGGGTCCGCGCATCCGCCTTCTGCCGTAAGTGAGGGCGCGCGCGCTCCCCTGGTGCAGCGATTCAACGAAATGCACGGGTTGATCGTCGGAGTCGGCAAGACCTTCTGCCTAAAGTCACAAACGCGCTGTGAGCAGTGTCCTTTGCAAAAATTCCTTCCTCGGGCAAAGTGAGTCATTGAGTGTGACAACACGGGAGTGGGCCCATGAAACGAGCGCTTGTCTTTGTTTTACCGGTCGCAGTCTGTTGCTTGGGATTGGGCGCCGCGGCCCCCGAGCACTCGCTGCGGGAGGCGGCACAGGGGGCTGGAATGCTGATCGGCGCGGCGGTGAGGCCGGCGCAACTCTCCGAGGCGGCCTACGCTGCCACGCTGGCCCGCGAGTTCAACATGGTGGAGCCGGAAGACGCGCTCAAGTGGGAAGTAGTGCATCCGGGGCCGCAGTCGTTCGATTTTTCGCAAGCGGACCAGGTTGTGGATTTCGCGATCCGGCACGGAATGAAGGTTCGCGGGCACACGCTGGTCTGGCACCGGCAGAATCCAAGATGGTTGGCGGAAGGAACCTATACTCCCGGCGAACTGGCTGAGATTCTCGAGAAACACATCAAGACGGTTGTGGGACATTACCGGGGCAAGGTGTTCGCGTGGGACGTGATCAATGAGGCCTTCGACGAAGTGCATCTGGGACAACTACGCAGCACGATCTGGCGTGACCAACCCGGAATTGGCCTCGCGGCAAATGGCTACGCCTATATGGAGCGTTGTTTCCGCTGGGCACACGAGGCGGATCCGCAAGCACTGCTCTTTTACAACGAGGGCGAAACGGAGGTCGTGAATCCCAAGTCGGACGCGATCTATGCCATGGTTCGCGATTTTCGACAGCGCGGTGTCCCGATCGACGGCGTGGGCTTGCAGATGCACATCTCGAATCTGCACGCCGATGTCGCGTCCATTTCCGCCAACATCAAGCGCTTAACGGACCTAGGCGTGCAGGTCCACATTACCGAAATGGACGTCTCGCTTGCCGTCGATGCAAAGGGCAACGCCAGTCCGGATGACCTGCAGCGGCAAGCGGACAT
>PKXK01000204.1:7713-10492 GCA_003132325.1 Acidobacteriaceae bacterium | reverse complement strand
CCGGCGTATGGGGCGCTGCGAAATGCGCTGGAGTCGGGAAAGCAGTCGTTCGTCGATGGTCGTTAGTCGTTGGCGGGCGAGTGCCCCCCCGCTTTCCGCAAACTGCGACGAGCCGCGAACGACCAGCGACTAACGACCAACGACGCCCTATAATGTGACCAATCCTTGGCCACACCCAATCCAATTCGCGACGAAACGAAGACCTCAGGACGCCGGAAGGCGGTGATTGGGCTGGGGATTGGCGCTTTTCTGCTGCTCGCCATCCTGGTCGCGCAGGCCTCGTTCAATCTGAAGTTCATCAGTCCCGACAGCAATGAACAGCTTTTGTTTTTTGCCGGACTCAGCGGCCTGATCTTCCTTGCTTTCGTGGCGCTGACCGTCGTTCTCGCGCGTAATCTGCTGAAGCTCTACGCCGAACGGCGGCAAGGCGTGGCCGGTTCGAAGTTCCGCACGCGGCTGGTGGTAGTCAGCCTGCTGCTGTCGTTTTTGCCGGTGCTTGCGATGTTCTGGTTCTCGTATGGGCTGATGAACCGTTCGATCGACAAGTGGTTCTCGCAGCCGGTCGAGGAAGTGCGTGCCGACACGGCGGCGATGTCGGCTCTGCTCTATGACTACGCAGGCCAGAATGCAGCCTCGGAAGCACAGGCCATCGCACAGACGGAGGAATTCCAAAGGGCTTTTGCCAGCGGGAATTTCAATGAAGCCAGGGGAGAACTTCAGGAACACCTTCCGGCGCTGCAAGGCGGATTCGTTCTGGCCCTGGCCCATGGCAACGTGGCCGCCAGCCTCAACCCTCCGGCGCACTGGGCCGACATGAAGGATCGTTTCCCGGTGCAGGCGGCGCTGCGCGGAGAGCATCCGCATTTCCAGTGGGGCCAGACGGACTATCTGGTGGCGGCGGCCCCGCTTCGAGATGGCGCGGTGGTTGTCGCCATGCCTCTGCCGGCAAAATTCGCCCAAACGGCCAAGCAGATTCAGGACAGCCAGAAGCGTTACATCGAGCTGGCGGCAAAAAGGAAGCTGTTTCGGCGGACCTATATCGGATTCCTTCTGCTGCTGACGGTGGTGGTGCTGTTCGCTTCGACCTGGCTGGCGTTGCTGCTTTCGAAGTTGGTCAACCGTCCGGTGGCCGCGCTGGCGGCAGGGACCGAAGCCATCTCCAAAGGGCAACTGGACTACCGCGTCGATATTCGCGCCACCGACGAACTGGCCGAGTTGGTGCAGTCTTTCAACAGCATGGCGGAACAGCTGGAGTCCAGCCGGCGGCAGATCGAGGCCTCCACCCGCGATGTGGGCGCCGCGAACGAAGCGCTCGAAAGACGACGCCGGTATATCGAAACGGTTCTCGAAAGTATTCCGACGGGAGTGATTTCGATTGACGCCGACCGCCGTGTGACGTTGGCCAACGCCGCCTTCTCGCGCATGTTTTACGTGGAGCAAAGCGAGTATATGAGTCCGGCGGCGCTGGTGAACCTGCCGCTGCGGGAGGTGATGCCCGCCGAGGTGCTGGCCGACCTGGAACCGCTGCTGCGCCGCGCGGATCGTATGGGCATCACGGCCGCCAACATGGAACTCGACCTGCCACGGGCGCAGTTGAATGTCGCGGTAACGGTGTCGGCGCTGCGCCACGCCGCCGAGGGGCTGGGATATGTGCTGGTGTTCGAAGACCTGTCGGACCTGCTGCGAGCGCAGAAACAGGCCGCCTGGCGCGAAGTGGCGCGGCGCGTGGCGCATGAGATCAAGAACCCGCTGACCCCGATCGCGCTTTCCGCCGAGCGCATCCATCGCCATTTGACGCGGGGTACGGCTCCCGATGCAGCCTCACTCGATGTGATCCGTACTTGCTCGGAGACCATCGGAAACGCCGTTGAAAGCGTGCGCACGCTGGTGGATGAATTTTCGGCGCTGGCGCGTTTTCCCGCCTCGCGCCCGCAACCCGCCAGCTTGAATCAGCTGGTAGAGGGCGCGCTCGTCCTGTTCAACGGGCGGCTGGAGGGCATACGCGTGCGCACGGAACTGGCGCACGATCTGCCGGCGGTGATGGCCGATCCGGAAGCCATCAAGCGCGCGATCGCGAATCTGGTGGACAATGCCGCCGAGGCCATGCAGGACGCGATGCTGAAGGAGATCACGATTTCCACTTCGCTGGTGGCCAGCCGCGATGCCGTCGAGCTGGCCGTCTCGGACACGGGGCAGGGAGTTTCGCGCGATGTGAAAGAACGGCTGTTTCTGCCGTATTTTTCAACCAAGCAACGCGGCACGGGGCTGGGCCTGGCGATCGTGAGCCGAATTGTGGAAGACCATCGCGGTTCGATCCGGGTGGAAGAAAACAAACCGTTCGGCAGCCGCTTCGTGGTCGAACTGCCCATCGCGGCGGAAACGGTCAGCGCTCCGGCGGCGAGCTAGCATTCGGTGGTTACACGGTTCGTATCAGGGTATCGCTTTAGCGATACCATACATTCAGCGCAATTGAACGCCCCTTTAGGGGCTGCCGGATCGAAATTCAGGTTTCGCCATAGCGGCTGTGGTGAAACTCCAGTGCCCAAGACCAGCGCCTAAAGGCGTTCCTCTAACGCGGCATTGCGGCACGCCTGAAGGCGTTCCCTGATACGAAGCGAGTTTTTACCACGGGCCGATAGGCAAACTAAACCATGGCACACATTCTCATCGTCGATGACGAAGCGGGTATCCGCGAATCGTTGCGGGGCATCCTCGAGGACGAGGGATACAAGATCAGCGTCAGCCCGAGCGGAGAAGACTGCCTGGAGTTGTTGCGCAA
>PKXK01000204.1:0-7685 GCA_003132325.1 Acidobacteriaceae bacterium | reverse complement strand
GTGCGCGCGACGAAGCTCGGCGCCTACGATTTTGCGGAGAAGCCGCTGTCGCTCGAAAAGACGCTCATCCTGGTTAAGAATGCGATCGATGCGCGGCGGCTGCGGCATGAAAATCTCGACCTGCGGAAGCAACTGCAGTCGAAGAGCGTGATCGTCGGAGACAGTGTTCCCATGAAGGCGCTGCGGCAGCAGATTGCGCTCATGGCGCCGACCAACGGACGGGTGCTGATCTACGGCGAATCGGGCACGGGCAAAGAGTTGGTCGCGCACGCCATCCACATGCAGAGCCTGCGCAAAGAGGAAATGTTTGTCGAGATGAACTGCGCCGCGATTCCCGAAGACCTGATTGACAGCGAACTGTTCGGACATCTTAAGTCGTCGTTTCCCGGAGCGACGGCGGACAAGGAAGGCAAGTTTCAGAAGGCCGATAAGGGAACGTTATTTCTGGACGAAGTCGGCGACATGAGTCTGAAGACGCAGTCGAAAGTTTTGCGTACCCTGGAGCAACAACGGTTCAATCCGGTGGGAAGCGACGATCCGGTCACGGTGGACGTGCGGGTGATTGCCTCTACGAATAAAGACCTGGAAGAAGAAATCGCGAAGGGGAATTTTCGCGAGGATCTCTTCTATCGTCTGAACGTGGTTCCGTTTGTGGTGCCGCCGCTGCGCGAGCGCAAGGAAGACATCCCGCTGTTTGCGCGGCACTTTCTGAAGGAATTTGCCTCGGCCTATGGCCGCCGTCCACGAGAAATTACCGACGATGCCATTGACGCGCTGATGCGCTACGCCTGGCCGGGGAACATCCGCGAACTGCGCAATGTGATCGAGCGCATCGTGATCATGAATCCCACCACCTCGCGATTCGAGCGCAAGCATCTTCCGCCGCTGGTGCACCGCGACGGCGGCAGGCGCGTGGCGGGTACGGAAGGCTCGACGCTGCACCAGGCGCGAGCAGCCTACGAACGCGACTACATCCTCAAGAAACTCGACGAGAATCATGGCAACGTCAGCCGCACCGCCGAGGTGCTTGGGTTGGAGCGCAGCCACTTGTATCGGAAGATGAAGACTTTGGGGATTGCGGCGAAGGAGTGAAGAAGGTCTTAGGTCTTAGGTCTTAGGAAAATCAAGCGCCAGATCCGCTCCAGGCTTTTCCTAAGACCTAACACCTGAGACCTGTTCTTCTATTTTTTCCTCATGTGAATCTCCGTCCCGTTCTTGTGGAACTGGACATCGTCCATCAACTGATTAATCAGGTAGATGCCACGGCCGTGATTCGAATAGATGTTCTCGCCGTGGCAGGGATTAGCAATCTGGGCGGGATCGAAACCGGAGCCGGGATCGCGCACCACGATCAGCATGCCCCGCTGCTCGTCACAGGCCACGTCGCATTCGATCACTTTGGAGGGATCGCTTTTCGCTCCGTGCACGACGGCATTGGCCAGGGCTTCGGTCAAGGCGAGTTCGATGTCGTCTTCGTGTCCCTCAGCGCATTTCATTTCCCGCACCACCTTCATCACGCTGCGGACGACCGGGTCGATGGCGTCGCGGTCGCCGGAAAGCGTCACGCTGAGTTTGAGGTCAAGCTTCCCCGCGTCGAAGTCACAAGACTGCGGCGGCTGCTCAGAGGATGAGGAAGAATCTTCCATAAAGGGCTGCGGTCTTGGCTCAGCCTATCCTCTGACTAAGATGCAGGAAGGCGCTCACAGATTCTAGGGACTTACAGGTTGAGATGCAAACTTTATTTGGGTCGCGGGCAACCTTGGCGGGTTACGACCGCGTGTTACCAATGGTCAGGGTGCTATGAAGAAGTCTGAACCTCCCCGTGAGCGTTGTAATCGAGCACGTCGTGTAGAGACGGGGCTCGCCCCGTCTCAGGTTGCACAGTAATGCCGAGACGCGGCAAGCCGCGCCTCTACAGGAGGAATTGTTTCACGACTCCTCGGTCGGCGGGCCACCGATCTGCTGTAGTTGACGCCGCCAATCCAGTTCTTCCACAAAGCTTCGCGAGTCGCGCCACCCGGCCTTGATCTTGACGAAGAGTTCGAGAAAAACTTTGGTGCCTACCATCTTCTCGATGTCGAGACGGGCGGAGGTTCCGATCTTCTTGAGCATCTGGCCGCCTTTGCCGAGCAGGATGGCCTTTTGGCCGTCGCGTTCGCAATAAATTACAGCGGCAATCCGAGTCAGGCGGGGACTCTCTTCGAACTGCTCGATCAGAACCGAGACCGCGTGCGGCACCTCTTCGTGCGTCTGCATAAGAACATGTTCGCGGATCAACTCCGCCGCCATGAATCGCACCGGCTGATCGGTAATCTGATCTTCCGGAAAATAGCGCGGGCCGTTGGGCAGAGCCTTCAAAACGCAGGAGAGCAATTCGTCGAGGCCTTTCTTCTTGAGAGCGGAAATGGGAACGATCTCCTTGAAATCGTGCAGCGTTTGGAACTGCGCGATCAACGGGAGCAACGTACTCTTGTCGGCCAGGAGATCAATTTTGTTGAGCAGCAGGAAGACTGGAGTGCCGGCTTTCTTCGCCAGGTCGAGGACGAAGGCGTCGTCGCGGTCCCACTTCTTCTTGGCGTCGACAATCATCAAAATAAGTTCGCAGCCTTCGAGCGCCTCGCGCACCTCCGACATCATCTTGCGTCCGAGCGAGGAGCCGGAACGGTGAACTCCGGGCGTGTCGATGAGCACGATTTGTCCAGCCTCGCGTTGCTTCTGTTTGGGGACGTTGATGATGCCGAGAATGCGGTTGCGCGTGGTCTGAGGCTTGGGAGAAATGATGGCCAGCTTCTCGCCGACCAGCGCATTCAGCAGCGTGCTCTTGCCCGCATTGGGGCGGCCGAGAATGCAAACGAATCCGGAGTGGAAGGACATAGGGATAGGCTACTAGCTTCTAGCTCCTGGCCGCTAGCAAACACCTCGCGTCATCATCGAATGACATGAATGCGAATGCCGAGTTTCAGACTTTTCCATGACCTGTCCGTCGTATAGACGGGAGCTTTCAGAGTCAGTCCCAGCGCCAGGCAGGCCCGGTCCCCCAAGGACAGACCGAGCAGGCGGGTTTGAGTCACGAGATTGCCTGCAATTCTCGCTTGCTCGGCGGTGAACGGCACCGGTTCATGGACCGCGCTGAGCGCATCCTCCCAGGCTTCTTCGGGATCGCCGCCGCGACTCACCAGCTTGGTTTGGACTTCGGCCAAATTAACCGTGCTCCCGGCAGCGTTGCTCAGCATCTCCGGAGTCAGCTTCTCCGAACCTGGCTCATGATTGAGGACAGCAAGCATAGCCGACGCGTCCAGTACGATCTTATTCACGTTTCGCGCTCACGTTTTGCCGCCTCGCGCCGTTCCGCGATGAGCTCGTCTGCCAGAGACACGCCCGGCTTCACATACTGCCGAATGCGCCGCTGGGCGCGCTCAATTCTGCGTGTCATCGTCGTAATCCGCAGCTCGTCGTCTTCCATGCGCAAAATCACTTCGTCTCCGGCCTTGATCCCCAGCGCTTTCCGATAGGAAGCGGGAATCACGACGCGTCCGTTATCGTTAACCCGGGCAAAGGTTTCGCTGTCCATGTGTCACCCTCCAATATATATGACATATTGTACACATATGTCACTAGACATACAAGATGACACATGAATCTAAATCAACTTCCTCTGCTTGGGCGCGGCGGCGGTGATGCGCACGCAGCTCCTCAGCGGCCAGAGCCGTCGAAATCAAGCGGTTGAATCGCGGCAGTGAACCGCTGCGCAATCCAAGAGCCGAAAACCTTCGTCCGCTTCTTCCTTAAATCAACTTCATCTGTTTCGGCGCAACCGTCGTGATGCGCACGCGCTCGACGCGGCGATCGGTCGCATCGAGCACTTCGAACTTCAGGCCTTCGTCTTCGACGACTTCGCCTTTCTTGGGAATTCGTCCGGCGAGTTCGCTGACCAGGCCGGCTATGGTGGAGGATTCGCGGCCTTCGGGGCGCATGCCGAAGAGTTCGTCGAGGTGGTCGACGTCCATGTTACCGGGGACGATGTAGGAGCGGTCGTTTTCCCGCACGATCTGCGCTTTCTCGCGCTCGTCGCCGATTTCGCCTACGATTTCTTCGACCAGATCTTCGATGGTCACCAGGCCGGCTACGCCTCCGTATTCATCCACTACGATTGCCATGCGGACGTTACTGCGCTGCATCTCGCGCAGCAGATCACTTACTAACTTGCTTTCCGGGACGAAGTGCACATCCTTTCGCATCAGGGTCGCGACCGTGCGCGTGTGCGCCTCGGAGTCGGGCACTTGCAGCACGTCCTGGGTGTGGAGAATGCCTTTGATGTGATGAATCGAACCTTCGTAGACGGGGATGCGCGAGAAATGCTTGCCCCGGAGCAACTCGACCACCTGCTCGACGGTGCAGTCGGAGGGAACGGCCACCATCTCCGGCCTGGGCTTCATGGCTTCGCGAACGGTCTTGCCGCTGAACTCGACCGCCGACTGGATCAGGTCGCGGTCGCCTTCCTGGATGATGCCTTCTTCCTGTCCCGCTTCAATCAAGGCGTCGACGGCTTCGGAGGAAGTCTCGGGCGTCGCGTCGGCGTGCTCGCGGGTGAGGGCGGCGACAGACTGGCAGAATCCGAGCACCAGGGTCACGGGCAGCACGAGGTAGATGAGCGCGCGCAAGAGCAGCGTCCAGTGCTGGAGCCAGCGTCCCTGGGTTCGCGAAAAAAAGACGAAGGGCAGCAGTCGATTGCAAATGATGATGATCAGGATCAGGCTGAGCGTGGCTTCGAGGACTTCGTCGATGCTCCAGGCGCGGTCGCGAAAGACGGTGAAGCCGACGATCATGGCAATGGCGGCCGTGACCAGTTGCGTGAGAATGGCCATGGAGAGCGAGGCGCGGGTGCGCGTCACTCCCAGGCGCGGCTCGACGATTTGCTCGAAGGCGTCGATGTTGACCTGGAATTCGCGCGAGAGGAATTTGCCCAGCTCCTGGTAAAGACGGTCGACGTAGGAGACCAGCGTCAACAGGCCGAACAGGAGCACGAGAGCTATGCCGACGCCGATCATTGTTATTGTTATTGCGATTGCCAGGCTATGGCTAGCGCTTCCTCCCGGTACGCTCGATGAGTACGAGCGGTAGGTGAAGTTTCGCGCGCAACTGTTCTTCGCGCCTTGCCATCTGCCCATTGTCGCACTCGTGATCGTAGCCGCGAAGATGTAAGACGCCGTGCAGCACGAGAATCTTCACTTCTTCGGCCGGCGAGTGCCGGAGCGCCCACGCATTGTGCGCTGCGATCTCGGCTGAAATGGCGATTTCGCCGGCGAATTGTTTTTGAGCGTCAGGCTCGGCGGGAAATGAAAGCACGTCGGTGGGCTTGTCTTTTCCCCGGAAGCGGCGGTTCAGAGACTTCATCTCGGCGCTCGAAGTTAGCAGCACGTTGACCAGCCCCTTCAATCCGGCGGCGCGGCGGGCGCGCGCCACGAAGCGGGAGAGCGCCAATTCGGTCAGATCCGTGACGCGCTTTTGAAAGATGACCACTTTCCCACCCTACTTGTCATCCTGAGAGTTTGTGACTTTCTTGAATTTGCGGTTATTTTGTCGTCATAACTGCTTTGTTTGCAACGTCGATTTTCGACGACTTTAAAAAAGTCACAAACTCTGAGCGAAGCCGAAGGACCTATGCATTTGGCCGCGGAATGCATAGGTCCTTCGCTTCGCTCAAGGATGACAATCTAAATTCTAATGACAATCCAAATACAAACCCTCTTAATTACGCAGCGGAGGCGGCTCTTCGGAAGCCGACGACGGCGCGCCGGACCTTGGTTCGGGCTTGGGTTCGAGCAGCGACAATTGCTGTTCCGCCAGCCTTGTCTTGTGCTCGTCGTAGGCGCGGATGATTCTCTGCACCAGATGATGACGCACCACATCGCTTTCGTCGAAATGGACGAAGGCGAGTCCGTTGACGCCTTGCAGGATTTCGACGGCTTCGATCAAGCCGCTGCGCCGTGCGGTGGGTAAGTCGATTTGCGTGACGTCGCCGGTGATCACGGCCTTGGAACCAAATCCGAGGCGGGTGACGAACATCTTCATCTGCTCGGAGGTCGTGTTCTGCGCCTCGTCGAGGATAACGAACGAATCATTCAGCGTGCGGCCGCGCATGAAGGCGATGGGCGCGATCTCGATGATATTTTTTTCGAGATAGCGCTCGACCCGCTCGGGCTCCAGCATGTCGAAGAGCGCGTCATACAAGGGACGCAGATAGGGATCGATTTTCTCCTGCAAGGTGCCGGGGAGAAAGCCGAGACGTTCTCCAGCCTCGACCGCCGGGCGCGCCAGAATGATGCGGTTGACCTGCTTGTTCAGCAGGGCCGAGATCGCCATAGCCACGGCCAGGTAGGTCTTGCCGGTACCGGCGGGGCCTACGCCGAACACCATGTCGTGCTGCTCGATGGCTTCCAGGTAGCGGCGCTGATTGGGGCTTTTCGGCTGGACCGTCCGCCGGCCAAAAGAACGCTGGCGGCCGGCTTCGGCCAGGCCGCGCAGAGTCGTGTTCGGGTCGCTAACCACCACGCGCAACATGCTGCCGAGGTCGCCGTTGACGAACTGGTGGCCGGACTTCCGGAGATGCTCGTAGTCGGCGAATAGCTGTTCGGCGCGGGCCACGTCGCGGGGCGCGCCTTCCAGTTCAATGCGGTCGGAGCGCAGGTCGATGTTGATGTTCAGGCCGTCTTCGAGCACGTGGAGATTTTCGTCGCGCGTGCCGAACAGGGTCTCGATGTCGGGGGTGAGTGCAATATTTTTTTTCATTCAGGGTTATGCCGCTGCCTCCTGCAGCTTGGGGGCCCTGGTGCGATGGTCGTTTCGTGCCCGATGAATCGGGGCGTCCGGTTTTTGCACGCAAGAATTGTGTGTCAGGGTGGAAGGTTCCGGAACGCGCGCCAAGGGGGCGCGGACAGCCATCATTTGAATTAAGCGTAGCGCGGCCGGGCGGGGGAGTCAATGGCTCCGGCGTCCGCGCGTACATCACCCGCTTTTCCGGTATCGCGCGGTCGAAGAAGTTGTTCGCCGACGCTTGCGGCCGCATTGTCAAGTGATTACAATGTAATTACTGAGGTTTCGCAGCATGAAAACCGAACTGGTTCGCATCGGCAATTCTCGTGGCGTTCGCATTCCCAAGCCCTTTATCGAGCAATGCGGGCTGGGCGAGACCGTCGAGTTGCGGGTCAGAAACGATTGCCTGATCATCTCTCCGGAACGCCAGCCACGCCAGGGCTGGGACGATGCGTTCCGCGCCTCAAGCCACGGCGTGGACGACGAACTCATGCTGGAAATCACGGAACCCACCGAGTTCGACCATACGGAGTGGCGGTGGTAGGCGGCCCGCAGCGGGATGAGGTCTGGCTCGTCACGCTCGACCCCACCCAGGGCGTGGAAATCCAAAAAACGCGGCCTTGTTTGGTCATCTCTCCCGATGAAATGAACCTGCATTTGCGGACCGTCATCATTGCTCCCATGACCACCGTTACGCGCCCCTACCCCACGCGGGTCGCGGTGCGCTTTCAGGGGAAACGAGGGCAGGTGGCACTGGACCAACTCCGCGCCGTAGACCGGCAGCGCTTGGTGCGAATGCTGGGGGTGGTGTCGGCAAGGACTGCGAAGGACGTTTCCGCCACACTGCTGGAAATGTTCAGCCGAGTGTAAGG
>PKXK01000015.1 GCA_003132325.1 Acidobacteriaceae bacterium | reverse complement strand
GAACCCATTGACTGGGTTCATCCCTATTTAATCATTCAGCAAGGGATACGTTTTGCGCGGGCAAGGTCAGTTCAAGCCGGGAAGCGATATCGAAGCATGCGCGTTACTACTGGCTTCTCCTGGCGGAAGGACATCTGAACCGGCGGCGGTTCGGGGCGATGCTGGGGGCGGATCGCGCTACTGCCGGTACTGACAGGATAGATCGATGGTGGTCAGGTCCCGCATCGGAATCGGTTTACAGCAGGTTAGAGTAAGGAGAGGTGTTGCAAAAGTGGCGGAATATCGGGCAATTTCGGCGGGGCGGGTTCGGATCTCGGAGCATTAGGGGGCGGTCCGTATGAAAATTGTTTCACACTATCGGCGAACAGCGGGAGGGGTGTATGAGCAGTACCGTTTTTGAACCAAAAAGGAGATTCAGAATTATAGGCTTCAGTGTCAAGCTAGCGAATCCAAGATAGGGTTCTAAGTTCAAGTCCAAGCTTCAATCTCCGGGTCATCCACAAGCCAAAACCTCACCACGGAGGCACGGAGTCACGGAGAAAAGCAAGGTCATGCTATAATGATGATCGAGTTTCCGATCCCCGTGGCCTGAGAGATTCTCTGGCGGCGGGGGCGAGGGTTGCGCCGGTTTGACAGGTGCGATTCGTAGGGTGCGGATGGAAACGTCTGCGCCTCCCGTGTTGGAAAGGAAACGCTCGCTAGGTCACCCCTGCCGGTGTTTTTTCTCCCCGCCAATAAACTCGTCGCCATGTGCAACGCTGACTGCTAAATGCCGGGGCTTACTGATAATTTCGGACGCACGATCCACGACTTGCGGATATCGATCACGGACCGCTGTAACTATCGGTGTGTGTACTGCCGGACGGGGACGAATGGTGCGGCTTATGCGGAACTTCCGTTCGACGACTATCTGCGGATGGCGCGGATACTGGTGGGGCTGGGGATCACTAAGATTCGGCTGACGGGCGGCGAGCCGCTATTGCGCAAGGGGATTGTGGAGTTTGTCGGCGACTTGGCGAAGCTGCGCACTTTGGACGGGAAGAAACCTGACATTGCGATGACTACGAACGGGCACCTGCTGGCTGAAATTGCTCGGCCGCTGAAGGACGCGGGACTTGACCGCGTGACGGTCAGCATGGACGCGGTGGATCCGGAGCGATTTGCGCGCATCACGCGCGTGCCGAATGGATACGAGAGCGTGCTGGCGGGAGTTCGCGCATCGCGGCAGGCGGGGCTCGATCCGGTGAAAATCAACTGCGTGCTACTGCGCGGTTTCAATGAAGATCAGATTATTCCGTTCGGGATGTTCGCGCGGGAAGAGCGGGTGGCGGTGCGCTTCATCGAATTCATGCCGCTCGAAGAGGACCGCGTTTGGACACCGGAAATTGTGGTTACGCTCGATGAGATCGTCACCCGCATGTCGGAGTATCTGCCGCTGGAGGAGATTGCACACGAACGCAGCGAAACGGCGCGGCGATATCGCTTCTCCGATGGCGTGGGCGAGATTGGAATCATTGCGCCGGTGTCGCATCCGTTCTGCGGACACTGCAGCCGGATTCGCATCACCTCGGATGGCAAGCTGCGTACGTGTTTATTTTCCGTGTGGGATCACGACCTGCATGAGTTGATGCGGCGCGGCGCGACGGACGAGAAGCTCACGGAGTTCATTGTGAAAGTGGTGGAGAAGAAAGAAGAGCGGCACCACATCGGGGAGCCGGGATTTGTGCCGGCGTCGCGGACGATGGTGCATATCGGCGGGTAGGGACTAGTCGTTGGTCGTTCGTCGTTAGTCGTTAGGAAAGTGCGACTCACTGCCGAGACGCAGAGTGCGCCGCGGCTTCCCTTCAAACTATTAGTAGAAGGAATCGTACTTTGTAACTGTCCAGCCGGAATCTTTCTTCTCTTCGGTCACTGAGAAGAGATCCTTGTAAGTTGCGTCCTGGCTGGGGCTGCTGTAGCGCTGGCCTTTGTAGTGCAGAATCACGAGCGGCGGCGCGTCTTCCCATTCCACCAGGTTCCAGGAAATCAGCGCGTGCTGGGCTTCGGAGTTGCAGAGGAAGTCGGCGCGCTTCTTGCGGCAGTCCTTTCCCCACTGGGCGAGCAGCTTGCGGCAATTACCATCGCGCATCTCGGAGATGAAGCGTCTTACCGTTGCCGGCCGGATCCCAAGCAAAGCCGATCCGTGGCTCGAAATCTCTCTTCGTAGGATTACGGTAATAGGGGTTACCCAAGGTTGGCGTCGGGTCCGTCAGATTCCGAAGATTGGCAATTTTGTTGTGTGCCTCCGTCAGCACGGTCGCAAATTCGTATCGCAGCCCAAAGTTGAGGGTGAGATTGGGACGAACCTTAAAGTCATCCTGGATATATGCACCGAGATAGGTCTGACGCATTCCTCGTTTCGAGTCGGTGCCAGGAAAGTCGGAGGTAAAGTCTAGAGGGACTAAGGTTAGAAAGTCGGAGATGCCTGCGGGTAAATCCGGAACAAAGCCGAATGCTGGGCCAGTCACTATCGGGTTCGGAGTTATCGCACTAAGGTCAAACGCGTCGGCTCCGTGGGTTCGGCTAAATCCCGCCCGGGTGGCGTTGATTAGCGCAGGACTAAAAACGTGCTGCAGGCTCAAAATGAAATTCTGACGACGAGAGGGAGTAGCAATGAGTTTTTCATTGTAGGGATCCGGCACGGTGTTCGTTGCATTGTCGTACGAATAGCTGCCATAGAGCACGGTCCGCGGTGAGAAATTGTGATCGATCTTGCCGATTACATAGGATTCGTTTCCTATATCCGCGCCACCGAAGATGAACTTCCCAGCGGGCCGATTCACGCTGGATTGCCAAAGCGTCC
>PKXK01000076.1 GCA_003132325.1 Acidobacteriaceae bacterium | reverse complement strand
ACCTTGAGGAAGCCGGCGATGTTGGCTCCGTTCACGTAGTTGCCGGGCGTGCCGTACTTCTCGGCCGTTTCGTGGCAGTTCTTGTGAATGGCGATCATGATCTTGTGCAAACGATCGTCCACTTCTTCCCGCGTCCAGGAGAGGCGCATGCTGTTCTGCGACATTTCCAGTCCGGAGGTGGCAACGCCGCCGGCATTGGCGGCCTTGGCCGGTCCGTAGAGGACTTTCGCTTCGAGGAACAGCTTGGTGGCTTCAAGGGTGCTCGGCATGTTGGCGCCTTCGCAGACAACCTTGACGCCGTTCTTGATGAGATTGGCCGCGTCTTTTGCGTTGATCTCATTCTGAGTGGCGCTCGGGAACGCGCAGTCGGCCTTGATCGCCCACAGCCAGTTGTGATCGAGCTTGCGATCGGTGGCGTGGTAGACGGCCTTCTTGAATTTGTCCGCGTATTCCTTGACGCGGCCGCGGCGGTTGTTCTTCAGATCCATGATATAGGCGAGCTTCTCACGGTCGATGCCGTCGGCGTCGTAGATGGCGCCATCGGAATCGGACGCGGTTACTGGCTTTGCGCCCAGGTCGAGCAGCTTCTCGATGGTGTATTGGGTGACGTTGCCGCTGCCTGAGACCAGGCAGATCTTGCCTTCCAGTTTCTGCTTCTTGGTCTTCAGCATTTCCTCGGCGAAGTACACGCAGCCGTAGCCGGTGGCTTCGGGACGAATCAGAGAGCCGCCCCAGGCCAGGCCCTTGCCGGTGAGAACGCCCGAGAATTCATTGCGCAGGCGCTTGTATTGTCCGAACATGTAGCCGATTTCGCGTCCGCCCACGCCAATGTCGCCGGCGGGTACGTCCGTGTCAGGGCCGATGTGGCGTTGTAGTTCGGTCATGAAGCTTTGGCAGAAACGCATGACTTCGTTATCGCTCTTGCCTTTGGGATCGAAATCGCTTCCGCCCTTGCCGCCGCCCATGGGCAGCGTGGTGAGCGAGTTCTTGAATACTTGTTCGAAGGCCAGGAACTTCAGAATGCCGAGGTTCACCGAGGGATGGAGGCGCAGGCCGCCCTTGTAGGGGCCGATGGCGCTGTTCATCTCAATGCGGAAGCCGCGATTGACTTGCACTTTGCCGCGGTCGTCAAACCAGGGGACACGGAACATCAGGACGCGTTCGGGCTCGGTAATACGTTCCAGGATCTTGGCTTCCTGATACTCGGGGTGGCGTTGCAATACGGGTCCCAGGGACTCGAATACTTCCATTACGGCCTGGTGAAATTCTGGTTCGGCTGGGTTCTTGGCTTTTACGAGGTTGAGAATCTGACTGGCGTAGTCCGCCGCAGCAGTACCCTTGGGCGGTTCCATAACTGCACTCATAGGCTTGCCTCCGAATTTTTATGCGTTAGAACGGATTGTGTCAAAAGATCAAAAGAACGGACGCCGCGGAAATTGCGCGTCCCAGTAATTGGATGCCTGGAGGGGAAGCTCTGCCGTGATTTGCGTCACCCGTTTTCGTGACGATTGGGCGCACGGCAGTGGATTGGTGCGCAGGACTCCGTGCGCAGGGTAGTGGAAACCCTGTAGAACGAGTCCGTTAGCGCGATGACCCCTGGTCAAGGTTACTTCCGGGGTGCAGGTTTTACAACCGTCACCTTGGCGGTAACCTGCTGGCCTTTTTCCATGCCGCCGACGAGGACGAGGCCGCGGTGGGCGACGAGCAGGCCGCGATGGTCCATCGTGGGCTCGGGGGTGTTGTCGCTGACGGTTTCCCATTGGCGGGTGCGGAGGTTAAAGGCGAAGGTGACCGGGGAAGGTTCCGAAGGCTGGCCGTTGTAGCCGATTCCGTTGTAGTTATAAGGATTGTCGGTTCCGCCGGAGAAATAAATTCTGCCTGCTTTCTTTTCCAACGGCCCCGCACCGGCCGCGATGCGGTAGCGCGCGTTGCCGGGATGCGGCGGAAGTTTGGTCCAGACAATTTTCGTGATGTCGCCCTTCTTCGAATTTGGCAGCTTGCCCATCCAGCATTCGCTGGAGGCGAGGTATTTGGCGCCGGGGCCGCTCGGGTTCTTATAAGCGCCGTCTACGTAAACGATGGTGTCGCCGAGGATGGCGCCGGCATGACCGAACACGGGCGTACCGGGAATCGGCGTAGCCTGCATCCAGGTATCTTTGTCGGTGTCGTAGATCTGGACGTTGCGGACGGCGTCGCCGGTTGAGGTTGACCATCCGCCGATGAGAAAAATGTAGCGGTCACGATAGAGGCCGACCACGGCGTCGTCGACCGGCACGGGAATGTCTTTGCCGCGATAATAGCGGTTCTCCACCGGGACGAAAACGTTCAGGTCGGAGACGGTGGTTTCACCACCCTGGGCGTCGACGACGTAGCCTCCGAAGATGAAGACCTGATCGTGAAGTGCGATCGCCGACGCCGCCAGACGCCCCGCCACGCCGGGCACTGGACGCTTTTCCTCCCACTTGCCGGCGCCCGGATCCATTTCGTAAGTGCTGGTGGTGATGGCATCCCAGGTTTTCTTCGGGCCGATGCCCATGAAAGAAAAAATGCGGGCTCCGCCCTCGTCGTGCGAAATGGCAACCGCGTTGTTTGAGACCGGGGCCGGGAGAGGGCTGAGCTTGGGCTCGTCGGCGGCGGGAAGGCGGGGTACCAGCAAAAGACAGAACAATACCGGCAACAATTTGGTCAAAGCTGATTTCATCGCTGAAATGATAGCAGTGAAGGGAGGAACTCGCGGCGACTGAGACGCGGCAAGCCGCGTCTCTACTCGAAGGTTTTCGTCAGAACCACGTGCGCTTGCGGTATTCGCGATAGGCGTCGCCGAACTTTGCTTCGAGCACGGCGGCTTCGCGGCGCGCGCGAATCATCTGCATAGGAATGATGACGACCAAAAGCAGTGCGAGGACGGGCCGCCGCACGGTCAGAATCAGACCCATGAGAAAAATCACGCTCGAAATGTAAATCGGATTCCGGATCCGCGAATAGATTCCTGCCGTCACCAACTCTGTGGCTTTGGCCCTGACTGAGAACGAGCGGCCGAGGGTGGCGCGGGCGACGATCACGCCGCTCAGGCCAACCAGGCACAGAGCGAGTCCTAACCACCGTATGGCATCATGCGGACCCGGTCCCAATACAAAAATGGCGTAAATGGCGAACAGGCCAGCCAGCAGCGGCAGCCAGACACGAAGGATGCTTCCCCGATCTCCCATCGGCGTTACTCCACAAATCGTTACTCGACAAATCCGTGGCGCACGGCATGGATGAAATCCGTGTAAGCGGGTTCCATGCCGGACGCGCGCATCTGAAATGCGATCTGCCCGCGATGATACGTCGAGTGAAGAAGCACATGGGTCAGGATGTCTTCCACGCGGCTCGACCAGAGTTCGCCCTTGCTGTTGCGGTATTCGACTTTGTCGTCGAGCGAGCCGGGAGCGAACTGGTTGGCAACCCTCGCAAGATAATTTCGCCACGCCGACGACATCTCGTCCGCTAACGCCGCACACTCGTGAAGGGTGGAACTGGGCCACACCGGCATGCTCTGGGGTTGCTTCAGGATGCGTTCCAGCCAGAGCTTCTGCGCCGAAAGAATGTGGGCCATGCGTCCGAGCGCGTCCGCGGGAACGGAATTGGCGGCGCGCATGGCGGCGAGACATTCGCGATTCGCCCAGTCATCGTAGGCAAACATCCGAAGAAAATCTTTGGCGTGCATAGAACTCCCTTTACAGGACGCCTTGCGAGGCATCGGCAGGCGCGTTGCGACTGGCTCTGCAAAGACGATACGATGACCAACCTTACTATGACAACCGGTGCCATCACGAGCACGGAGGCGCGTCCGAGGCCAAGCGGTTACGTCTGGCTAACGAGAAGCCAGGTCACGGTTGCGGCGGTTGTCCAGGAAACTCGTCGTCCGAGAGAGGGAACCGGTGTCATTGAAAGGGAACCGCTGACGGGCGACGAATCTACTGAATTCGGTAGTTCTTCGCGTTTTGGTCTTCAGTTACCCATAGGGACGGTAGCAAACTGCTATCGTAAGTAATTGAAAAATAAGGCGGCTTTGTTTGGCGCAAGAAATGCGGTTCGGCCTCAGAAGCACTGCGTGTTGCTTGTGTCCGGCGTAAGCCGTGGTGTTTTTGAGGACGCAACAATCGGTAACATCAACAGAATTAGCAAGATAGATTGACAAGACATTAGTTTCGAGGGGCAGAATTTCGCTCACCTTCACAGTGGCAGGTAGAACGCCGGTACCGTGCGTGACCGGTCATGACTTCGAAACGGTTTAATCTCTCGGTTGGAGGAATGGAAATGCACATCCGCAGCGTGAAATTGGCTCTGGTTCTCCTATTGGTAGTTTGTCTTGGCGGTGTTCTCCCCGCTTGGGCACAATCATCGTCAACCGGTAGTGTCGTCGGCCAGGCAACTGACCAGACGGGGGCGGTGATGGCCGACGTCGACGTCACGCTTACGGATGTCTCGACCAACGCCTCGCGATCCGTTACTACCAACGCGACCGGGCGCTACAATTACGGGAGCGTCAACCCCGGCACGTACACCATCACTGCTACTAAGGCGGGGTTTGCAACCTCGAAGACTAAGCGCCAGGTGGTAAACGTCGGACTCACTCTCACGGTCAATTTTTCTCTACAGGTTGGCGCGGCGAGTGAAGTAGTGGAAGTACGAAGCGTTGGCGCCGAACTGCAGACACTGAATTCGACGATTGGCAACGAGGTCACTGGCGAGGCTTTGGAGAACTTGCCGGCCCTTGGCCGCGATACCAGTTCATTCGTCACCATGCAAGCTGGCGTGAGCCCTGACGGCAGCGCTGCCGGAACGGTGGTGGACCAGGCAGTTTTCTCGCTCGACGGCGGCAACAACAGCAACGACATGGACGGCAGTTCGGGCGTTTACAATAAAAATTTTGGCAACGATCCCGCCGGTGGGTTGTTCGACAATCCGAATAATCCCATCAGCGGCGGCAGCGCCGGGATCAACGGCGGCCAGCCCTCGGGTGTGATGCCCACACCGATCGACAGCGTGGAAGAGTTCAAGGTCTCTACCACGAACCAGACCGCCGACTTCAACAACTCGTCCGGCATGCAGGTGTCGATCGTCACCAAGCGCGGCACCAACGCCTGGCACGGTACGGGCTACGAGTATTATTGGGACAACAACTTCTCGGGCAACACCTGGGAGAATAATCAATCGGGAACCAAGGTACCGGACTGGCACAGAAGCTGGTTCGGCGGTGCGGTGGGCGGCCCGCTCATTCCCAAAGAGATTCTTGGCGGCAAAACCTACTTCTTTTTCAATTACCAAGGCGCGCGTTGGCCCAACTCCCAGACGATCAACAAACTTGTCCCCAGCGCTAATATGCGCTTGGGGTTGTTGACGTTTACCGACCCGGTCACGAACGTGACAACCACTTACGACCTGAACGCCCTTGATCCTCGGCACATTGGAATCAATGCTTATTCGCAGGAGTTGTGGAACAAGTATATGCCGGCCGGCAATGCGGGGACGATTAACCCCTGTGGCGGGCTGGGGTTAGACGGTTTCTGCGACGGGGTCAACACACTCGGCTTCACGGCGAATATGGCGCTTCCGCAAAAAGACAACTTCGCGGTGGTGCGCCTTGACCACGACTTTGGACAGAAGTGGCACTTCCAGTCGAGCTACCGCTTATACCATCTCAAAGCGGCCACCAACGATCAGATTGATATCGGAGGATTCTTCTCCGGTGATAAATTGGGCACGCCAGTTTCCCTCACCAACCGCCCGCAAGTGCCTTGGTATCTTGTCATGGGGTTGACTACGAACATCAGTTCGCGCCTAACCAATGACTTCCACTACAGCTTCCTGCGCAACTGGTGGCAATGGGGATCGAACGGCGATCCGGCGCAGTTTTCCGCTTCCGGTGACACTTCACTGGCGGCCTTGGGCGCCGCACTCGAACCCTTCGGCGAGAAGCGGAATGACGTAGCCGCTCCTTACAACGTCAACACCCAGCAGACCCGCACGCGGTTCTGGGATGGGAAGGATCATTTCTTCCGCGACGACGTTTCCTGGCTGAAAGGCAACCACCTGTTGCAGTTTGGCGGCCAGTACCAGCATAACTGGAACTACCACCAGCGCACCGACAACGGCGGGGGCATCAATTACTACCCCGTGTACCTGCTCGGGGACTCTTCCGGCTCCGGCAACGTGGACATGACGTCCTTAGGTGCTGCCTTCAGCAACCCCACCCTTGCCCGCGAGGCAGCCGCAGTCCTGGGCATCGTAACCGACACGCAGCAGGCGTATACCCGCACCGGTTCGACTTTACAACTGAATGGGCCGCTCATACCGGCATTCGATAAAGTCACCATTCCCTACTACAACCTGTACCTCAATGACACGTGGCATATAAAACCGTCGATCACCGTCACGTTCGGCTTAGGGTGGGCTTTGGAGATGCCGCCAACGGAGCAGAGTGGTAAGCAGGTCATGTTCGTGGGTGGAAACGGCCAGGAGATCGATACCCAGACGTACCTGGCGGCACGCAAGGCAGCGGCGCTCGCAGGGACGGTTTACAACCCCGAAATCGGTTTTGCCCTGATCGGCAATGTCGCCGGCCACCCGAGCTATGAGTACAACCCCTTCTATCACGCGTTCAGCCCACGCATTGCCTTAGCTTGGAACCCAATGGCTAACACAGTCGTCCGTGGCGGCTATGGGCGAATCTATGGGCGCTTGAACGGAGTGGGCCTGGTGCTGGGACCACTCCTCAGCCCCGGCCTGATCCAGCCGGTAAATTGCAGCTATGTCTTTGCCGCGCCGGCACCCAACGGATCGTGCGGCAGTGCCACATCTGGTCCGCTCAACGCTACGACCGCTTTCCGCATCGGAACGGATGGCACGACGGCTCCGATCCCAGCCGCAAGCGCGACGTTGCCGCAACCATTTTACCCGGGGGTCGGCGGGAACGCTGAAGCCGCTACCGCTTCGCCCACGGACCCAAAGTTCCGGCCGAATTCGGTTGACTCGTTTGATTTGACGATTCAGCATCAGTTTTCCCGCAAGGTCTCTGTGGAATTTGGCGGCATTAGCCGTTGGGTCCACAACGAGCTTCTGTCGGTCAACCTCAACTCCGTGCCTTACATGATGACCATGGGCGGGCAACAATTCAAAACCGCCTACGCCAACATCGAAAAGGCAATGGGTTGCGCGACCTCAGTCACTGCCTGCAACGCGGCGGCTGCGGGGATGACCGTTGCCCCGCAGCCTTTCTTCGAGGCAGCGCTCGCGGGAACCGGTTTCCCCTGCACGCCGAGCTGCACCCAGGGGTTGGTCAATAACCCCACTTTGTTCGGCAACTTGCAAAGCCAGGCCGTGTTCTCCCTGTGGACAGCCTTGGACACCGGAGGAACTGCGCCGGGATTCAACTTTCCTGCCAGCACGATGACCGGTGCAGGACAAATCACGAGCAACGTCGCCATGACGACGAGTCTGGGCCATGGTAATTACAATGCCCTTTTTGCGACCGTGAAATTCAATGACTGGAACGGCATCACCCTGCAGAACAACCTCACCTGGAGCAAAGATCTGGGGACGGGAGGCGTCGTTCAGGCCACTAGCGAGCAAGCTGCCGTGGACCCGTTCAACTTTGACACCCAGTACGGCGCCAACCCTTCCGATCGCAAATACGTGAACACGATGTTCTTGGTTTACGCGCCGCCGTTCTATCGTGGCCAGCAAGGCATGCTGGGGCGCATTTTAGGGGGCTGGACCACTTCATTTGTTTTCGCAGCCGGCAGCGGTGCTCCACTGGACTGCGGCACCGCTACAGGTTCGGGTGGCAATGGTTATAGCGGCGGACAGGACTTTGGCTCTGGCGATGGCAACAACCTCTTCACAGACGGGAATTGTCTGCAGACGGTAAAGAATACCTCGGCGTCGGTTCACCATCTCAGTGATGGGACTTTCAACATCTTCGCAGATCCAACTGCGGCGTTCGGCAACATTCGTCCGCTGATCCTGGGGCTGGATAACCGGAGCGGTGGGTACGGGCAGTTCCGTGGCCTGCCGTACTGGAATTTGAGCATGGGGATAAAGAAAAATATCCGAATTACGGAACGATTCAGTGCTGAGGCCTCCCTCAATGTCAACAACGTTCTGAACCACAACCAACTGCTGGATCCAAGCCTCTCCGTCTTAACTCCGGGGACGGGTTTCGGGCAGCTCTCGGCCGAGGGAACTCTCCCACGAGCGATGGAGATGGGAATCCGGGTCAACTTCTAATTTAGGGTGGTTGTTTGAAAATTGATGCAGCCTTGGCCGGGAGCAACACTCCCGGCCTTTTTCGTGGCTTCAAGGCTTCGATAATGAAGCTCGGCCCCCGTGATACGCTGACGCAGATGAAATCGCTCTCCTGTCGCGCAGCAATCATCCTTTTTGCATTCATCCTTACCCTGGCGACCCTCCAAACCGCCTGCTGGGCACAGTCTTCGCCGTCCGCAGCCGCCTCCGCCCAAAATCCCGACGTGTACCTCATCACGATTGACACGCTGCGCGCCGACCATGTCGGCTGCTATGGATACAAGCAAGTTGAAACACCCGCGCTCGATGCCCTCGCCGCCGACGGAGTTCGCTTCACCGAGGCCTTCACGCACAGCCCGATCACGAACACTTCGCACATTACGATCCTTACGGGCCTTTTGCCAAGCGTACACGGCGTCACCGATTTCGGAGTCCCACTCTCGCCGCAACATGTCACCGCGGCGGAACTGCTGAAGAAGCACGGCTACCAGACGGCAGCTTTTATTGGCGCCGTGATTCTCGACAGCAACACGCTTGCCCCCGGCCTCGATCGCGGCTTCGATTTCTACGATAACTTCCCCAAAACCGATAGCAAGAATAGCGATGGAACGAAGAAAGAGCGCTGGGGCCGCGTCGAGCGCCGCGGCATGGAAGTCGTCGAGCACGCCGAAGCCTGGTTCGAGAAGCACCGCGCCGGGCCGCATTTCGTGTGGGTGCACTTGTACGATCCGCACGATCCCTACGAACCGCCGCCGCCGTTCTCGGAGAAATACAAGGACCATTTGTACGACGGCGAAATTGCCTATGCCGATTCCGCACTGGCCCGCTGGATTGCATTTCTGAAAAAAGCTGGCGCCTACGACAACGCCATCATCGTGGTTACTGGCGATCACGGCGAGGGTCTGGGCGAGCACGGAGAAGAAACTCACGGACTGTTTCTTTACGACTCGACGCTGCACGTCCCGCTCATCTTGAAAACGCCGCTGAGAACCGCAGCAGGCGCTCATCGCGGCACTGTGATCGATGCTCAAGTGCGAACTACCGACATCCTGCCGACCATTCTTTCCGCGACAGGAGTAAGTGCACCGGCGGAACTGAACGGAGAGTCGCTGCTTCCTCTCCTCGACAAGAAAGACGATAAGAAAGACGACAAGAAAGACGACAAGAAAGACGGCGCGAAAGACTCTTCCGATCGCGCGCTGTTCGGCGAGACCGACTATCCGCTTCGTTGGGGATGGGCTCCTCTGCGCGCTCTGCGCGCCGACGGCACTAAGTGGATCGAAGCTCCACGNNACAACTCCAAGGTGCAGGTCATGCAGACCGAAATGGCGAAGTGGAAAGCGAAGCTCCCGCCGCCTGCCAGCCCGAGCAAGGTCGAGACTTTGCCCGATCCCAAAGACAAAGTCGAAGTGCAGAACCTGCTGCACAACGCGATGCTGGCCGATGACGACAATCGATCGAGCGACGCCCGCCAGTTTCTGGAGAAGGCGCTGCAAATCGACCCGGCGTCGCCAACCGCGCTTCGCCAACTGGGCGAACTTGAACTCGCCGCCGGGGATTTTGCCAAAGCGGCTGTCCACTTGAAGCGAGCTTGCGAACTGCGTCCCGACGATTCCACGGCTGCGTTCGAATTGGGCGAGGCGCTGGCAAAGGCCGGCGACTGGGCGGGAGCGCGGGATGCGCTGGAAGCGAGTCTGAAGCTCGCGCCCAGCCAAGTGTCCGCGCGGCTGCTGCTGGGCCGCGTTTATCTGCAACTCAAAGACGCGAAGAATGCGGAAGACCAGTTCGAAGCGGCGCTGCTGGTGGATTCGAANNTTGCCGGATCTGGAAGCGTACACCAAAACCGAACCCCGAAATGCCGCGGCCCTGCGGTTGCTGGCGCGCGCCTATCGCGGACTGGGCAAAGAGCAAGACGCCAAGCGAACCGAGGAGCGGGCGGCCGCGCTGGAAAAGAAGTAACGTTCCTTTCACATTCCAGTTTTATGCTAGCTTGTACAGTCTGGAACGTTTCTGAAAATGGGCGAGTTCCCATGACTCGAAAACAACCGGCAAGCGTGAAGAGGCGCTCGACTTCGGCTCGATCTCGCGCGGCGAAAGCTCGTACTCGTCCGGCTCAGAACCCCGATGAAATATCGACGGGAGACGAACTGTCGGCCCAGGTCGTGCGCGGCTGCCTGATTGCCCGCGACGCGGTTTTCAACGTCAGGGACTTCCTCGCGGACGGTTCGCGCCTGGCGTTTCTCGCGATCAAGGATTGCGAGATAGAACTCGACCAGATCGAGCGCAAGATTGACGAGCAACTCCCCGAAGCCATTACCCGCGTAGGGGAAGCCAAGGCGCGGGAGTTGCTGGCGTGTTTGAAGTTCATCACCGACCTGGAACGCATCGGAGACCTCGCCTATAGCGCGGTCATGCACCTGCAAGCGCGCCGCGAAAAATTGCCGGCCGCGGACTCCCGCCAGCTCATCGAGATGGCTTCTCTACTTTGCGCAATGTTGGAGCAGGTCCATCAGGGCTTTCTTCAGCGTGACGTGGCGCACGCGCAGAAGGTTCTGCAGTCCGATCCGGAAGTGGACCGGTTGTGCCATTCCCTGTTTCACAGACACCTGGCCGAGCCGAATAGTCCGACCGGACAAAAGAATTTCGACATTCTTCTCGCTGCCCAGGCGCTAGAGCGCATCGGCGATCACGCCAAGAATCTGGCGGAAGAGCTCTACGGCCTATCCGAAGGCCGGTCGCTGCGGCACAATGCCAGGAAACTCTCGTCGGCCTAGGGGCGTTCCGATGCTTCACGCTCCCAGGTCTCGAAAACCGCGAGACCCTTCGACAAGCTCAGGGCAGGCTCTGAGGCACCCGCCGCCTGCTTTGATTCAGGCCTTTGTTATAATCGGATTTCGTCGCAATCCACCCGAGTGGCGCTATCGTCTAGGGGTTAGGACGGAAGATTCTCAATCTTCAAACCCGGGTTCGATTCCCGGTAGCGCTACCAATTATGTTTCAATTACTTACGCCATCTCCTGACACAGTTCGTTGATGTGACTGTGGCCACTTTTGTGGCCACCTACTATACCGCTGCGGACAACTGCTGATTCCGACGCTCGATCGCTTCCCGAATCTGCATCACGTTTGAGTGGCTGTAGATGCGCGTGGTATTGACTGATTGATGTCCCATCGCATCCATGACCGCCATCACGTTTCCTGTTCCCTCCATCGCGTCGGTTGAGAAGCGATGACGAGCACAATACAGAACGACCGATTCTGGAACACCCGCCAACCGTTTCGCTTCCAGCCACTGCTTGGAAACCTCGCGGTCCGTAATGTGCCCGGAGCAGGCCTTCTTTGATGGGAAGACCCATCCTTCGTTGGCGACTTCCTTATGTGCCAGCAGTGCCGCCTTGACACGCTCGGTCAGCGGAACATAACGTCGGGACTTGCGGGACTTCCCGCGTGGATTGAAGATCACCCCTTTGTCCCAATGTATGTTTTCCCACCGCATTCGGAAGATCTCACCCGGTCGAAGACCGGAATCCAGCATGATCAATAGAATCGTTCGGAACGGTTCCCAGCCCACCCGCGACTCTTTGCCTTTCGGTGTAAACCGCGGGCCTGCTGTGACTGTTAGCAGCAGTTGCTCCATACACGGGTCGATAAGCTCTTCCCGTCCGTGTTCCTCGACGAGTTTCACAACTGGCACCGAGGATAGAAGTTGCCATTCGTGAGCCTTTTTCAGCAGACGCCGAAGGGTACGGAGAGCGTTGTTCGTGTTCGCGGCTGAAGATCCCTCGATGGTTGAAGCGTGATCTGTCGTTATATGATCCAGTTTCATACAAGCGAGGGGTGTGGACTCCAGAATCCGCCAGCCGACCTGGTAATACCTACGGGTTGGCGCCTTTGGCGGACGGTCCGCCGGCAAAGTCTCCAACCAGTTAAAGAAACGGTTCGAGAAGTCAGCCAGCGTTGGGATTCTCTTGCTTCCCGGAGCACGACCGCCTTCCAGTAACCGCGCGAGCACCAGCGACTCCACTTTCCTAGCTTCTTGCGCCCTTGAGGTTTTGCAAGTCCCCCGGTAGCGCTTGCCATTCCAGCGAAACGCGAAGTGCCATGTATTCCCCCGTTTAGAGAGCGACATGTTTTTCCTCCATGGTCGCTCTCGCTTTTGAGACACGCAGGTTGCGCAAGATGAACTTCTCTAGCGCAACAGCATCATATCTCACCAGGCGTCCGAGTTTTACATAATTTGGGCCATCACCTGACACGCGCCAGTACCGCAGCGTATTAACGCTCACGCTCAAGCGCCTCGACACCTCCTGCTCATCTAAAAGCTGTATGTCTGTCATTTCCCTTGGCCCTCGTCCTCGCGCCTCTTGGCTACGGCTACGACTGCGGATCTCCAAAGAAATCACCCGGAGCAGAAAACCCTTGCAATCGCGGTTGCATTGGGAACCAAGTTGTCCCACCTCCATCCGCGACGATACTGACATATCCATTGTCAAAACGGCCACACCGGTTCGCAACCGACCAATGCCGTTTTCGGCCGGTCGAGTTCCTGCGGAACTGACAATCTTTCCCAACCTGCTTCATTTCTGCCGCCCTGTCTAATGAAATTTCGGGAGTCTGTTATTCCTTCTGCGACTAATAGCTTTTCGAAATAGGTGGATTACGACAGATTTCCGTTGACCGGGCGGCTTTGTGGAGGTGTAGTTTATTGGAATAGCAGAACTTGCGGAAGCCACAAAAATCAAGGAAAGCGCCAAAAAAACTTGGTACCGCGGAGCTGTCGGCCTTTGTCTCGGCTTTGTTCCGCCGCTTCCGATGCCATTCAGAGCATTTCAGCGGGGCACTCAGAGGGTGTGTGGGTGAGCGAACAGTTAACGAAATGACCTTGGATATATCTTTTGTTCATCGGAGCATAGAGATTCTTTCTCTCTGTCTCGACTGCGAGTTCACCCGCCAAAGCACAATCACGACAAGCTATTAGTCCTCCAGGGAATAACAGACTCCCGAACTTTCATTGGACTGCGACCTTGAGTGCGGTTAGGTTTGCGCCACACGCAGCAGATTTTAGCTGCTCCTGGAGGCGCAAATGTCATCACGTCGGTTCCAACCCCATCTTGTCCGCACAATCCAGACCCTTCTTCGGTCGAAGTGGGCGCGTCCGACCGCCGTTGCTCTCACCCTGCTTCTTGTCCTGCCCGTGGCCGCGCTAGCGCAGGGCGGTTCACCGTTCGACACCGGCTTTACCGCCATTCAAAGCCTTTTCACCGGCACCATCGCTAAGGTTGCCAGTCTGGTTGCCATCGTGATCGGCGGCTACGGCTTCGCGCACGGCGAACCCGGCGCAAAGAAGGCGCTCGCCGGCGTTGCCGCCGGAACAGGCATTGCCGTTCTCGCCGTCAATGTCCTGAGTTGGCTCTGGGGCGTTTAGCACCCTTCCGAGCCGTTTTCGATCCCTTCACTCAACACGCAATCGTTAGGCGAGAGATTTATGGCAGACAAAACACAGAAACATCGCACAAATCGAGTCTTCAAGAGCCTGCATAAGCCTCTCACCTACTTGGGCGTCGAACGCACGCTGTTCTACTTCGTCTGCGTCGGCGCGGTGGGGCCTTCAATCTCTTCAATTCCATCCTTGCCGGTATCGCCGTCTTCATAGGTGGTTTTGCCTTCGGCCATTGGGTCACGAACAGCGATCCGGCGTTCCTCCGCATCCTGGCGAAGTCCGAACGCTACAAGCTGCGCTATGACGCGGCCAAACAGCTCATCCCCCGCGTGGAGGTGCTGTGATGCTGCGAGTCGCTAA
>PKXK01000061.1 GCA_003132325.1 Acidobacteriaceae bacterium | reverse complement strand
GGCATTCTCATCCCATCTGGTTTCGTCAACTATCGTCCGCTCCCAACTTGTCTAGACCGTGAACCTCGTAGCATTGTTCTTGCCCGGCGATCTGCGGGAGGAGGTGCGAGTTGCGGGCACCGCCGTGCAGCACTAGAATCCTCCGTACCAATCAGGTCCTTTTTTCCGTTTCTCAATCAGGAGGAAATATGAAGGCGAGAACGATTGCTCTGACTCTGGCTTTGTGCTTTGTTGCAGTGGCAGTGGGCTTCGCCAGCAACCCAAATATGGGCACCTGGAAGCTGCGAAACAACCATCCTCTCTCCCATCTGGAGGCCGCCCTTGCTGGTGACAAGCGGTAGGCGCGCGCACTCACTCCTCGGGCACTCAGTTGTCCGCCTTCATGCTTTGCAAACCAATTTGCCCTTCCTGTGGAGTGCCCGGCTCTCCCACCCAGATGACTTGAAACTGTGCGTCGACGCCGTCTGAGATCAGATGAACGACTTCCCCGGCCTTCAGATGGAATACCAGGCCGCCGACACGCGAGCCGCAATTGCTGACATCGATCAGGGAAGTGGTCTGGGGAAGAGATGCCTGATGATCCTGCCTCCACACTTCTACCGGCCGCGACGCGGGTACTCTTGGTTCTCGGCGTTGATGAACGTTAGGCTCAGGTAAGTTGAGTTCTGACGCGCTCCCTGGAGAACCTGCCAACCGGTACTTTTCGAGTTCGAGAAGAAACTGTTTCTTGGTAAGGGTGGCACCAGTACGGAACAATTCCAGGAGAGGATCGTGTTCCACCTCCTCCACCGGCGAACGTGTGGCCCCTTCCGACGAATCTGCGGCAGCATCGTCCCAATCGAGTCCTTCCGGCTCAACCAGCACCTCGGCAATGGCGTCTGGGCTGGCAGTCATTCGCTGGATTAACTGTTCCAATCGTCGCCGGTGCTCGAACGTCTGGATCAAGAACTCGATCCCCATACCGAGTTCGGGATCCATGCGCCGAACTTTTCCTTCCGTCTTGACTGAACAATCTGCGGCTCGGAGTAGCAACTCGACCCGCGTTTTGGCGGGGAAGGGGGACTGGGTTCGCAAGAAGCACCCACCAAAACTGAGCCCCATCAGAGAGCAGCGGATTGGCGGATCGTGCTTCTCTCCGCTCTGCAAACGCAACCATTCTTTCAGGCTCTGGTGCGCCGCATCGGATAGCGTCGCAAACTGAATGCCGGTGCGACGGCGGGAATCCTGCCAGGCAATCATCCCGGTGGCTTCGATCACGGTCGTGGTGTCAGGCAGCGCAAAGGTGAAGCTGATCAGGCCGCTTTTCTTGGCAGGGGAGCTCGCAAATCGGACCGAGAGGCCGCCCTCGCTCAGCCCAGAGATGGAGGCCTGCTCGCCATCTCCATTCTGGAATCGAAAATATGCGGGGATATCAACTTGCAGCCGTACCGATCGCCGCCGCTCTCGTTTCATGAGAGCTCGGGCAGCTCGAAAACTCGACTTTACCTTTTCGGTCGAGATCGGTTTGTAGACCACGAAGTTTGCCCCAAGCTTGAATGCAGTCTGCAGATTGGTGCGCGCGTCGATAATCGCTATCGCCAACGACTTACGGTTTTGTTGCCCGGAACGGACTCTTGTCAGCAGCCCGAAGCTGTGCTCATCTTTGCAGTCAATGATGACCGCTTCGAAGCTGTGCTGCGCCAGCCTTTTCGCGGCGCTCACGTGGTCCGCGCAGTGCTCGACATGGATCTCCAATTCGCCCAGGACGTTACGGAGAACGCGCAGGGCCCGGTCGTCCGAGCACACCAAAAGTGAGTCGAGGTTCATGCCAGTATCAGAAATGGTAGTGAAAAGGCAAATACATCCAAAGTTACGGCGGTAATGCCAATGTGAGGTGGGTGGCTCGTTGACGTAAAATCGCGATTTCACTCATTGCCACTGGGACCGGGGTTTTGAGTGCTATCGCCTGGTTGCAACAGTTATCCGCACACCTGTCGCGATTAGTCGGGGAAACCTGCGGCATCCCGCCGAACCCCTCTTTCATGGCCTTCGGGGTTGTGCTCAGCTTTTGTTCCAGCACCACTTCACCCGCTCCGTCCAGAACGCAATACCAGCTGGTGCGATCGCCCAGGTCCAGCCCGATCGTTAGCTTCTGACTTGCATTGTTCTCGACCTTCTTTGTCGTTACAGTGGTAATCTTCTTCATCGCCGGTCTCCTTTATCTCCTTGCGCTTCGAGCGCGTCGATAACTTGGGAGCGTATCGCATCCCGCCGCAGACCGGCATTCTCATCCCATCTGATTACATCAACTGCCCAGGCATTGACGGTAGTGGTGCAGCGTCGGCAATGCCGATGCGAGCTCAGCATCTTCACTCGGTTGTCATGTTTCAGAGATTGGCCCTGACCAACGGATTAGGATGGAATAGGTTTACGAAGATGGTAGATAGTTTGATGCCTAGGCGGGTTGGCTGAAGTCCTCGTGAGGAATATCTAAGCCAATAATTTGTGATCCGGGGTGCTGTCCCTTGCAATGAATCTCGAAATCTTTGTTTATTTGCTCTGTCGATTTCTTGGTGAGAACCGCATCTACACGGTCCAATGTGAAAACAGTTTCACAAACAGAGCACATCCACGCAATTGGCCTTTTGGTTTGGTCATTGAAAACCGTAGCTGTAAGGACTGGCATGGCGATAGTTTCCCACAGGCCGATTCAGGACGCCAGCCCTGTGGATTAGAGTTTTGTTCTGGCTGTGGACGGACGATTCACACGGGAATGTGGTTCACAAGAGCGGAATACTGCTCCAAGTGTGGTGCACGCCTAGAATAGTTGCTGCATGGGTATCACAACAATCCAGGTTCTGAGTGTAAACGCCTGTTTTCGCCAACAATCCTAGGCTGAAGGCGGCATGAGACCGATGAATCGAAGGATCCGTCAACTGTTGATAAATCGCCATCTCTAACAATGTCGGCGGTGTCAATCACTTTTCGAGCACACTCCAGCATGCACTCGAAGAAGAGCGCCATTTCGCTCTCGTTGAAAGATTGCGCTTTCCAACCATAGGCTCGCTCGCAATCGCTCCGGTCAGGAACTCAGTCCGACCCAACCATCTCTTCGGTCACAACTTCGATCATGATTACTACTTCGAACTCCCCTGCGAAGGGGAGCGGGATGCCCAATCGCATGTCCAGGAAAAGGCTGAGGTGTTCAGTGGGAGTAGGCCCACCCTGTAGCCTTGTGCAACATATCGCGCCAGCCCGCGAGCTCGCCCCGCAGGAACTCGGTCTCGTGCCCTGCGGGATCTTTCTCATACTCGGCATGGAAAGTCTTCAGAAGAAATTCGCCCT
>PKXK01000265.1 GCA_003132325.1 Acidobacteriaceae bacterium | reverse complement strand
TTGCTGTTGAAAAATCCTCCTAGCACAAGTTTGCGCTTTCCCTTCGCCTGTCTGGCGAACAAAAGGCGCAAAGTTGCGTTAACGCCTGATAGCGCCAATAATTCGGTGAATGGTGAGCGACGCGGAATGACTAAGTTCTGCCAACTGTGAGCTACTGCAACTTCGCGTACTCTGCCTTGGCTTCCTTCGGGATGGGAATGGCGGGGTCGGCGTTTTTCCAGCGCGCCCGCAAGTTTAGGCGCAGCTCCCGACAAGAGCGGGAGCTGCGCTGCAAATGCGGCGCGCGTCAAACGTGGAGGTCCGTGCCGCGCGGTCCGAAAGCGTTAGTGGTTGCCGACAGGCTTCTGGAGCCAAGGCGTCCAAAGAATCCTAGGGGCACTGATGGTCGTGCATCCGTGCTGCCCCGGACCCGCGGGACATCCCCAGTAGTTCTCGGTCGCATCGAGTGTGCCGGTGCACACCGACGAACCGTCGAGCGCACAAACATCCCCGACCCCGATGCCGCCCCCCAACAGAGAATTCAGATGGATGTCGACCTCGGCAGGGGTATTGACCGCTATGTCGATATCCTCATTGCTGATCACGTTATGGGAAATGACGGTGCCACGAACCGGCGAACCGCCATCGCCGCTATTGATGTTGATTCCCACACGGCCGGGGGTCTTGGTATCGGCCTGATCTGCGAGATTACCGGCAATGATATTGCCGATGATCTTGTTCCCACTCATGTCATCTGCCGGGAGCCCAAACGCAGGCCCCACATGCGTGTGCAGCGCGACGCCGCCCAGTCCGTTACCAGTAAGAGTGTTCCCGATGATCACGTTGTCTGACACGCGGCCGCGGCCGTAGCCATCGGAAAACAGACCCGCCCCCGCACCTCCAATTTGCACGCCGTTGCCGGTAGAGATGTTCTCCGCCACCGTATTGTGGTCCACCCCATGGTGCGGAGCGTAAGGTGGTGAGGTCTTGCCCGACGGCGGATGCGAACCAAGCACGATGCCGCACTCCAACGGGTTGTTCTTGATTGTATTGTGGATGAGCAGGTTGTCATGGCTTTCAGCGGTCTCGTCACTGATCAGGACGCCATCGGCATTTCCGGTGATGAGGTTGCCAGAAACGATTGAGTTGGCTGTCCCGACCAGGTGAAGGGCGCCGCCGCAGTCCCCGGTCTCATCGGTCTCATAAACGCCATCACCGGGCTGGCCAGGGCAACCGGTAGGCTGCGAGGTGAACATCAGGCCCGGTGTCGCATCGTTGTCGATGATGTTGTTGTTTTGGATCGTGATATCCGAAGCGCTCACGACCAAAACGCCTTCGAACAATGCGTTCTCCACCGTGAGTCCCGTAATGGTCACCTGCTTTAGGCCGGGGTGGTCGAAACCATCCACGAAGATGCCATGCGCGAGACCGGTGGCATCAATAATCGAGGCGCTGGTACCCGCACCGATTATCGCGAGTGGAATGCCAATGTCCACTTCTTCTTTGTAGGTACCCGCATCAACCTTGATGAGATCGTTGGCCGAGGCGTGATTGACAGCGGCTTGGATGCTCGAGAAACAGTCATGGGAACCGGCCGGATTGACGCAAAGGGTCCCGGCCACGGCAGTCTGGCAGATGGCGGCGAACACAACCGCGCAACAGACAATCAGCGTTCGGCTCAATCGAATTGGTTGCATGGAAGCTCTCCTCAGATACAGAATGAATCCGTAATTACCTGCGAGCCCAGGAAGGAAGGGACGCAGCGCCCGGTCGCAGGCTTGAGCCGGAATTTCCTTTTTGACCCCAAAAAATTGTAGCGATTGTCCCCCTGTTCCCAGTTCTTGTCAATGTGAAACAATTTGCATTCAGGGGCGAGAGTAGTTCTGTGGTGGATAGTTGTTGAAACATCGCGATTACACTCAAAATTCCCCGATCGGATACCGGTCTGTGTCCGATACGTGGAGGCTTGCCAACCCTGTCCGCAAGGTCGAGTTCGAACTATTACAGATATAGAGATCGAGGACGTCCTGATGCGGGAGGCGATGGAGGCGGCGAAAACGACGACGAAGAAAGCAACGGTAGTGCGGTTCATCAAACGGAGTCAGTTAGTCTGGCTGTTGGCCCTGTTCCTGGTAGCGAGGGCCGCGCCACAGACGCCGGCGTCGCCATCCGTGCAGAAGCGCGTTTCGCCGGACGCTTATGGCCGCGCGCCGGCCGCAATCCGCGCCGCACTGAAGAAGCAGCACTGCGAACTCCCAGAGACACAGCATTGGGACGAAACACAACTCAATATCGTGCAGGGCCACTTCGCCGACTCTGCTCAGAATGATTGGGCTGCCATCTGCATCGCACCTGACGGCTCTATGCGTGCGCTCGTTTTCTGGGGCAAGTCGGCGCCGTGCCCGGCGGAGATTCGCCACGGCTGGTCACTAAAAGGTCGCTTCCCGCCCGGGCAGGCCGGCAGTCTCTACCTGCTGAAAGCGCCGCCGAGTCAGATCACCGCCTACCGCAAGTTCTTCGAACTGGTTTCATCAATGCCTTTCAACCCGGAAGGCNNAGCCGTGCCCTTCCCAAAACCATTTATGAAACCAGTTCTTCGGTGACTCGCACACCAATTCGATCCTCCACGATGGCGTGGAGATCGGTGGCGATGAAGCCTCCCTCATTTACTATTGTCACCAAGGGCGCTGGCTCGAACTGGCGGGGAACGACTGATCTGCCGGAAAACTTCGCCCGGAGGATGAATTGGCGGAAGAGACCCTTTTCACCGATGATTTTCTTCGCCAACTTATCAACGTAGGCGAGGTAGATATCGTCGTAGGCCTGCCGACGCACAACAATGCCAAGACGGTTGAGCCTGTCATCCGGGCCGTTCAGGCCGGCATTCTCAAGTGCTTTCCCCGCGAACGCGCCGTAATCATTAATGCCGATGGTGGATCGCAGGACGGAACTCCGGACCTGGTACTGGGCACCTCGATCGATGATGCGTGGAACGCGTCCAAAGTATTTGCGTTACGCACCTTGCACTCCATCAGCACCCGGTATGCGCGCACTCCAGAGCCTGGAACCGCGCTGCGGACGATCCTGGCGGCCGCCGACTTGCTGCGCGCCAAGGCCTGTGTCGTAGTTTCACCCGATTCGACGACCATTGATCCGGACTGGCTGCAGCGGCTCGTCACTCCTGTTTACAACGACCACTTCGACCTGGTATCCCCCATCTATCGCCGGCAAAGGTTCGAAGGCGTGCTCATGCGAAATCTGCTTTATCCGATGACCCGCGCGATCTACGGTCAGCGAATCCGTGAGCCCTACGCCTCGGAATTCGCCATCTCGGGACGGCTCGCCACCGACTTCCTGACCCAGGAAGTCTGGAATGACGACTGGGGCAGAATCGGCGCCGAAATCTATCTCACCATCACCGCCATCACAGGAAAATATCGCGTGTGCCAGTCTTTCCTGGGGACGAAGACACAGCCCAATCGAGGCGCCGGCGATTTAGTGGCCGCCATGCGCCGGACGGTGGGCGCTCTGTTTTCGTCCCTGGACGGCAATTTTCCGCTTTGGAGTACGATCACCGCATCGCAACCGGTGACCACTTTAGGCGCGCAATCGGAAGTCATGCAGGAACCTGCCGGGGTAGACCGCAAACACCTGCGCGAGATGTTTGCCACCGGCGTCGCCGAATTAGAACCGGTTTTCCGGTCGATCCTCTCGCCTTCGACACTCTCCGAACTGCAAAGAATCGCGGCTCTCGAAGTCGGCGAGTTCAGTTACCCAGCGGACGTGTGGGCCAAGACCGTGTTTGAGTTCGCGGCTTCCTATCACAAATCCGTGATCAGTCGTGACCATATTGTTCAGGCACTGGTTCCTCTCTACCGTGGAAGAACTCTGTCGTTTCTGCTGGAGAATCGAGATGTTTCCGGGGAAGAGATCGAAACGAATGTGGAATCTTTGTGCCACGAGTTCGAACGACTGAAGCCCTATCTGCTCGAAGTTTGGGCGGATAGAAAGTGAGGCGCCAATGCGGGAAATCATCATCACCGAACTGACCCAGGCGTTGCAGGAGCTGGCCAGAGGCTTTGCCCACTACCTGCCCCGTCTGGTCGTGATGTTAATCATTGCATTCATCGGATGGGTGATTGCCTGCCTGTTGAAGCTGCTGGTGCGCAGTGTCCTGCGCCTGACCAGGTTTTCCAAGCTCTCGGAAAACTCCGGCGCCACGCAGCTCCTGAACCAGGCGGCACTCCCTTCTTCCACGGAACTGTTGAGCCGGTTTGTTTTTTGGGTGGCCTGGGTCGGTTTCATTCTGCTGGGCGTGAGCGTACTCGGGATCGTGGGTTTGCAAGAGTACATCTCGCGATTCTTCCTCTTCCTGCCAAGGTTGTTTGGGGCCCTGGTCATTCTCTTCTTCGGATTGCTAGCGGCTAACTTTTTCGCCCGCGCGGCACTGCTGGCAGCGGTCAATGCGAACTTCCGGTCGTCGCGGCTGTTGAGTATTTCGATCCGGATCATCATCAGCATCTTTGCGTTATCCATGGTGTTCGAAGTCTTGGGCGTTGCGGAAGAGACGATGCTGATCGCTTTCGGGACCGCGTTTGGAGCGGTCATGCTCGGCCTGGCGATTGCGTTTGGTATTGGAGGCAAGGATCTGGCGCGGGAGTTCCTGGAGAGAAGACTGGTTGCGAGGAAAAAGGAGGAGAAGGAGGATGAGCTCTCGCCGCTGTAAGCGCGGCATCCATCCTGGAAAAACAGGAACTGATGTTGCTCTCCGCTTGCTTCAGTTGTTCCCAGTGGGTCGCCGTAATACCCGGTACATGCGCCCAAAAGTATGTTGCCTTGGATATTTACTCCGGCTCCTCCCCCTTGCAGATTGGTGGGCACAACCGACCCAGAAGCGCACTTGACACCAGAACGAGAAGCTCACATTGAAGCAGCGATGCCAAGAAAGGTTGGTGAAAAGACAGGAGCAAACCTGGCGAATTTCCGAGGTTTGCCCCTGAGGTCAGCTCTTAATCCTCGGTCCCAAACTTTTTCAGGTCCTCCGGACCATCTGCCAGCGCCACCTTCTCTTTGCCCTGGGCCATTTCCCGGACCTTTTCCACCGCATCCGGATTGGCCAAGGTCGAGATATCTCCAGTGTTCATGTTGTTGGAGACGGCGGCGAGTACTCGACGCATGAGCTTGCCGGACCGTGTTTTTGGCATATCGGGAACGATGAGGATTCTTCGCGGACGGGCAATCTTGCCGATCATGGTTTCAATGACCTTGTTGACCTTGTCCACAATCTCCTGGCTGGCGACCAGACCCGGCTGCAGCGCGATGTAGACTTCGGGCACGCGGCCCTTGATTTCGTCCACCACCGGCACCACCGCCGCTTCCGCCACCTCGGGAACCGTCAGGCACGCTGACTCAATTTCCTTCGTGCCCAGTCGATGGCCGGCCACGTTGATGACGTCATCCACGCGTCCCAGGATTCGGAAATAGCCGTCCACGGCCAGCACCGCTCCGTCCGCCGCAAAGTAGGGCCAGTCGCGCCACTCCTTGCTGTTGCGATCCTTGCAATATTTCTGGTAATACTGAGCGACGAAACGTTCGCGATCGCCCCAAATGGTCTGCATGATCCCGGGCCAAGGATTGCGAATGACGATGTTGCCCGCCTTCCCCGATCCTGCCGCGACTTCCTGGTTGTTCTCGTCATAAATCGCCGGATAGATCCCCGGCATGCCTGGGCCCGCGCTTCCCGGCTTCATAGGATCAAGCGCGGGTTTTGTGCTGCACAGGAAGCCACCGTTCTCCGTTTGCCACCAGGTGTCGACAATGACGGCCTCGCGCTTGCCGACGGTCTCGTAGTACCACCGCCAGACCTCGGGCTCGATGGGTTCTCCTACCGTGGTCATGTGTTTGAAATGGTAGTTGTACTTGGTGGGTTCATCGTGCCCGGCCTTGCGCAACATGCGAATGGCCGTGGGCGAGGTGTGGAAGATGTTGACATCCAAGCGTTCGGCGATTCTCCAGACCCTGCCGGCGTCGGGATACGTAGGAACACCTTCATAGATGACGCTGGTAGCGGCCAACGCCAGCGGACCGTAAACAATATAGGAGTGGCCCGTGATCCAGCCGATGTCGGCCATGCACCAGTAAACATCCTCGGGATGAATGTCCTGGATGTACTTGGAGGTGCCGGTCACATAGGCGAGGTAGCCGCCAGTGCGGTGTTGGCAGCCTTTGGGCTTTCCGGTGCTGCCGCTGGTGTACATAAGGAACAGCGGCGCTTCCGAATCCATGGGAACGGGAGGCACGATTTGGCCCGAGTAGTTCGGCAGGATTTCGTCCACGAAGAAATCGCGGCCCTTCACAAAAGGTGACGCGGAGGCATTCTTGCCGGCGTGCCGCCTCCAGACCAGGACCTTGTCCACCACCTGGCCTTCCTTCTTAGCAATATCCAGCGCGATGTCGGCGCCGGCTTTGTGGTCGAGCAGTTTGCCATTGCGATAGTAGCCATCCATGGTGATCAGGATGTGGCTGCCTGAATCGGCGACGCGCATACCGCAAGCCTCGCCACTGAAGCCGCCAAAGACCACCGAGTGAATGACTCCCAGGCGGGCGCAGGCCAGCATGGTAATCGGTAACTCGGGGACCATCGGCATATGAATGGTGACGCGATCTCCACTCTTCAGGCCGCAGAAATCGCGCAGCAGCGCCGCGAATTCATTCACTCGCACATAGAGTTCGCGGTAGGTGACCGATACGGGCGCTTCCGCTTCCGGTTCCGGCACAAAGATCAGCGCCGCTTTGTTCTTGTGTTTGGCGAGGTGCCGGTCCACGCAGTTGTAGGAGGCGTTGATCTTGCCGCCCACGAACCACTTCCAGAACGGCGGATCGCTGGCGTCAAGCGTGGTGTCCCAGTACTTGTCCCAGCTCAACAGGTCGGCGTACTCGCGGAAGCAATCCGGGAAGTTCTTCTCGCTGAAGCGCTCGACGATGCCGGGATCGGTCAGATTCGCCTGGCCGATAAATTTCGCGGAAGGGTAGTAGCACTCCTCTTCGCGCCAATGAACTGCGATCTGAGCCTCTGTGGTCTCGCTGACCACATGTTTCGGACGAATATCTCCCATATCAGTTGCCCCTTTGGATTGCTGAAATTTGTGCTGCGCCCAGGCAGTTCCCCGCCCGCGCTTTGTTAGTTGGCAGAGTCAATCAGGGTAGTACGTCGTCTTCGGAAAAAAGCCCCGCCGGTACTGCGCCTCCAGGCTCGTGCCGTTGCCTCGGAGCGAAATATCGAGTGGGATGCCCGACCCCACATCGGGCGTCGAAGACCTCAATCACCAGACCCTGGGGTGCGTGGGCGCTCGTGGTAGAGAGCGCCCACATGCTCCGTTCAACTCCCAGTATGATGCAACGTCCTGTGCAACCGTGCAACTGCGTCGGGGAAGCTAGGCTGCCGCCGGCACCTTCTTGCCTACCAGCTTTCCTTCCGGTACCGCCGGGCGTTTGGCTGCCAGTTCGCAGATCAGAGCAACTGCCGCCAGCCCTGCCGCCCAGTAGAACGCCTGCTGGTAGTTCTTGTACTTGTCGAACAGCACCCCGGCAATCCGCGGACCAATGATGCCGGCCACGCCCCAGGCGGTGAATAGCATTCCGTAGTTGATGCCGGCGTTCTTCGTTCCCCAGAAATCCGCCGCAGTCGAGCCATTGACCGAAAGCTGCGTGCCGTAGCACCAGTACACGACGAACACCGTTGTGTAGAGCAACGTCACATTGCCGCCGACCTGGTACAGAATGGGCATGGCAATCATGGAGATGGCGATCATAAGTCGCAGCACGTTTAGCCGGCCGATTGCATCCGACATCCAGCCGGATAGGATGCGTCCGGCGGCATTGCCAATTGCGGCCACGACCAAGCTCATCGTGATCAGCGACGCGCTCGGAATGCCCACGCTCTTGCCAAATGGAACCAGTTGGCTGATCACCATCAGTCCAGCCGAGGTACCCAGCGCATAGGCAACCCACATGAAGTAGAACGCGGGCGTCTGCAGCACTTCGCCCGGGCTGAATTCATAGGTGGTCCCGGCAGCCTTGGCGGCTGGCGCGGGCACCCACCCAGCCGGTCTGTACCCGACCGGAGGATTATGCAGCAGGAAGGCGCCGATCACGGTCATGAACAGGAAGATCACGCCCAAGATCATGAAGGTGGTGTGCACGCCATAGGCGGGAATCAGCTTCAAGTTGGCCAACGGCCCAAAGATTGCCGACCCTCCGCCGTATCCGGCCACCGCCAGACCTACGGCGAGGCCGCGTTTATCGGGAAACCATTTGGCCATCACCGGTATGGGCGTGGCGTAGCCAAATCCGTTGCCGAGCCCGCCAATCACCCCGAAGCACACATATAAGTAGTTCAAGCTGTGCGTGTAGGCGCACAGGAAGAAACCCAGGCTGACCAGTACGCCGCCAGTCAGGGAAACCCAGAATGGGCCGAACTTGTCCTGCAGCCGCCCCGCCACGATAAACGTGAGGGCGAACACGACCACCGCGATGGTGAACACATTGGAAGTTTGAGCCCGCTTCCAGCCAAATTCTTTCTCCAGGGGGGCCACAAACACGCTCCAGGCATACAGGGAGCCCAGGGCCAGGTTCATGGACATCCCGCCCACCACGCGCCACCAGCGACTTATGCCAGGGTTACCAGATTCAACATTTGCATTAGCCACAGTTTTTCTCCTTATAGGGAAAAATAAGTTCCGAGCCGAGAGCACATCTCATTTCCGCCAACGAGGAGGCTCCCTTACCCAATCAGCGTGCTGTGGAGGCGAATTCTACTCTCCCACCACTTGTTTTGCCGCAGAAATATAAGCTGCAGGCGGCGAACTCGGCCGTGCTGCCTGCAACCTCGATCCCGGTGTGCTGTTGCACTTTCTGCAGAACTGCGTTGTCCGTCAATTCCGCTCCCAGCGATTCCGCGGAGCCCCGAAAGATGGGAACTCCGCCGGAACCGTGGGTAGCTAGGTTGAGCTAGAACGTAAACACTGGCCCGAACTCATTGCGCCAGTTGTGCGCCTGGTAAACGTCATGACCTGCGAAGAGCGCAGGGATTCGCGTAAAGGTGCTGCCCGATTGCTTATTAGCGGTGAACGTGGCGATGTAGCTGCCTTCGTACACAAACGTGGCCCACTTGTTGAGCCGGTAAGTGAGCGAAGCGCTGTCGAGGTCAGTCCGGCCCAGGTGGTTACCGTTCTGGGCATCGGAGTACTTGGCGCGGTCGGTGCCATACCCCAGGTGCAGAATCCATCCGGAATTGGCGCCGTTCGGATTGGCGTTGAAGATACGCGAGAGCGGGAAGCTTAACTCCGCGAATCCACCAGATCCGCCGACCGGTTGAAGGATTGCCGACTGTACGGGATTACCTTGGCAATCGATTGTGGGGACCGCCGCCCCCTCAACCGCGATTCCATCCGCGCAGCCGAACGGGATGGCCCGTCCGCTTTCGGAAATGCCACTCCCCACTTCGGTCATACCGTTCAAATTGGCCCAGACATCGTTGAGTTGGCCACCGAAGAAGAACCGCATGTCATTTCCACGGTAGAACTTGGCAGCGAAAGTTACCCAGGGCGTGGGCAATTGAACCTCAGCTGTCCAGATGTTCTGCCCGTTGCCGACCTGGGTGCCACGCGAAAAGATCTGCTCCAGGTTGCACCCTGCTGACTCGGTGCAATTGGGGGCATTGAGTATGGTGTTGGCAGTGGTGAATCCGACATTCTGACTGGTAACGTTGGTGAAGATTGTGGGGACTGGAACTGTGACTGGGCTGCAACTAATAGTTCCATCCGTGTTAGTCGTGCAGGTGGGGGTGAAAGTGAAAGAACTCGCCACCACCTGTTTCGCATGGGGAATGATCTCGTTCATGCGGGCATGGTGGCCGCTGAAGATGATCTGAGCTGGCGCCACGCCCTTCCAGCTACGGTTGAGCGGGAACTGGAAGACCACGCGAGCCTCCACCCCGGGCTGATTGGACTCGGCACCGGCGCGGTCACCGAAGCGCAAGCGTTGGTCGACAGTGAGTGCGGAGGAGCCTGCAATCGGCATCACGATAGCGAACTCAGGCTGAACCTTGAAGTCACCCGAATGGAATTGCACGCCGGTTTTGAACATCGGCATGCGCTCATAGAGGGAGCCCATGCCAACGCCCAAGCCAGTGGTTTCGAACAGGCTGGGGAGAGTGGATGAGCCGAGCAGCGACCAATCCTCGCCGAACTCGGCGAACCAGGGAAGGTCGCCAATTTTATGGTCGAGGCGCATCCATGCGAGGCGAAGCGAGAACTGGGAACGGGCGTCACCACTGATGTTGCGGTTATTGACGTCCGTGTAGTCGCCTTCAAAGTCGCCTTCAATTTTACCGGTGAGGGTGAAACCCGAATCCTTCGGGACCCATTCCGTCTGGGCGCCAATGCGGAAGCCGCGGGCCTTGATATGGACCTGCGGATCGGAGGTGGGACCTGTATCGGCGAGCAGGAGCGGGAGGGGCCAGTCCTGGCTGCCGAAGGTGGGCCCGCCACTGGAGGCGGTGTCGGAGGCGGCGGTGGCTTTGTAGAAGCCGTAGAGCTTCAGATTGGCGCCACTGCCCAGTCTGATATCGGGAATCATCCCGCCCTGCTTGGGGACGTCGATCGGCAAAACTCGTAGCGGCGCTACCGCTGGGATCACAGAGGGCCCCTCGGACTTTGCGGGAGCCGCTGACTGGGTTGCAATCGCCATCGGCCCCGGAACCGCGGTGATCACCGACAGATCCTGCGCGCTCACTAGACCTTTTTGCGAGAGCGTCTCCACCAGGGCTTGAAATTGAGCTGTGGGTGAGGCAGCTCGAATCGCGTTGGCCTCAGTAGGCGCCAGAACACCCTTCATTACGAGCACACCGAGCAATGCCGTGACATTCGCGTCGCCCGCGCTTGGGGTTATGCCTAACCCTACGCTTGGGCTCGGATTTGGGCTGGGCGCTGGACTTGGCTCTCCCGCAGTGGGGCTACCTTCTGTGCTGGTTGTACTCGCTGCATTTCCATTTGCTTTCTTTGAGTCGTTGTTCCCCGCCATGGCGGGTACAGCCATGATGGCCACTACTAAGAGGCCCAACAACCACACTTTGAGCTTCAACATAGACGGTGTCCTCCTCGTTCCGGCTCGGGTCGGGCCTGAGCACAGAACATGGGGCGCAACCGTATGTCGTTTTCGCGAACTTGGCTGTGACTGCGATCACACTTCTGGGTGATTCATGTCATGGAACTCCCGAAGATCCGACGAGCGCTCTCTGTCGTAAAGCACGCCAGTGTGTGATCTGTATCACCGTTGGCGACTTATAAGGGTACAAAAGCCTCCCCATTCCGTCCGCTTAGAGGCCAGGCGGGAAAGTGCGAGGTATTGGTGCGCCCATTTAGCATAGGCAGGTGAGGACGCAGAAACGAATTGGCCTGGCGAGGGCCCTTTCCAAGATGGGCTATTGCTCGCGGTCTCGGGCAGCGGTCTTGATTCGGGCCGGACGCGTTACTCGGAATGGGCGGGTCGTCCGGGATCCGGAAAGCCC
>PKXK01000285.1:159-7255 GCA_003132325.1 Acidobacteriaceae bacterium | reverse complement strand
CGTGGCGGTGGCCGCAGCCTGGGCGAACGCCCAGGATCGGCCCGTCGTAATTGCCGCCAGCACGTTGTTCGACGGCAAGGGCCAAGCACTTCACAACACGCGCGTAGTGGTCCAGGGTGGCAAGATCTTGCGCGTGGATCCGAACGCTGAACCAATCACCTATGACCTGCGCGGCTACACCGTGCTACCCGGGTGGATCGACACGCATGTCCACATCAACGACCACTTCGGCCCAAACGGCCGCGCCCAAGATTCGAAGGAAACACCGGCGCAAGCTGTTCTCGCAGGCGCCACGAACGCTTTCGTCACGCTGATGGCCGGATTCACTACTGTCCAGAGCGTGGGCCAGCCTGACGATGTTCCTTTGCGCGACGCGATCGCGCGAGGCGAGCTACCCGGTCCGCGAATCCTGACTGCGGCGCGCCCACTCGACGAGCGCGGGCCGGCTGCGGGCACGCCGGAGCAAATTCGCGAGTACGTTCGGCAAGTCAAAACCAAAGGTGCCGACCTGATCAAGATCTTCGCGACGACAACCCTCCTAGAAGGCGGCAAAGTGACGCTTTCGCAAGAGCAACTCGACGCGGCTTGCGACGAAGCGAAGAAACAAGGACTGCGGACGCTGGTCCACGCGTATGGACCCGGGATCCGGCCCACGACTTTGGCGGGCTGCACGCAAATCGAGCATGGCACGCTGGGAACCGATGACGACCTCAGGCTGATGGCCGAGCGCGGCGTNNACCGAAGAACGCTTCGCGCGAATTGCGAAGATTCTTCCGCTCGACCATGACATATTTCAGCGTGCCATCGCCACGCCCCATTTGAAGGTCGTGTTTGGCACGGACGCAGTGGCCGGCGCGGCCGGCCGAAACGCCGAGGAGTTTATCGACCGGGTTCGAGATTGCGGACAAGATACGATGNNTTCACTCGCCGCTGAATCGATGGGGCTGCAAGATCAGATTGGGTCAATCGCGCCGGGCCTGCAGGCAGACATCATCGCGATCGACGGCGATCCCTTGAAGGACATCACCGCGGTTCGAAACGTCGTCTTCGTGATGAAAGGCGGAATCGTTTACAAGAATGTTGCGCGGGGCGTGATTCCGCGATATGCGGGCGTGGATCCGTAGTCCGGATATACACGCTCTCAGTTGGCGAAGCAAAGCGCCGAAGGAGCTTACATGCTGAGGTTATTGGGATTCATGCTGGGCGCGGCTGCGCTCTTTCCCACACTCGCCGCGGCGCAGGACCGGGCGATCATTTTGAAGGCAAGCACGGTTCTCGACGGAAAAGGCCAGATCATCCACGACACGGTCATCGTGATCGAGGGATCGAAGATTTCGCGCATTGGGGGCGAAGTGCCGGCCGGAGCGATCACGTACGATCTGACGGGACTGACGGTGACGCCGGGTTGGATCGACACGCACTCGCACATTTTGTGGCACTTCGACAATGGCCGCCTCGCGGGAAAGAACGAGCCACCGCTGCAGGCCATGTTGCACGCCGTCGACAACGCCGTCCGCACGCTCGATGCAGGATTCACCACGATTCAGAGTCCCGGCGCGCCGGACGACAAATATCTGCGAGATGCGATCGCGCGGGGCGTGATTCCCGGGCCGCGAATCCGCACATCGCTGGAACCGCTGAGCGAAGAAAGCGGAACGCCGGACAAGATCCGGGAGCTGGTGCGCGAGCGCAAGCAGCAAGGGGCCGACTTCATCAAGATTTTTGCTTCGAAAAGCATCCGGGAGGGCGGCGCGCAAACGATGACGGATGCACAAATCCAGGCAGCGTGCGGCGAAGCGAAGTCGCTGGGGCTGCGCGTGCTCGTTCACGCGCACTCCGCCGCTTCTGCCAAGGCGGCGACGCTGGCGGGCTGCACGGCCATCGAGCACGGCGCGTACCTGACCGACGATGTTTTCGACCTGATGGCGAAGAACGGAACTTACTACGATCCGAACATCGGACTCGTGCTGCAAAATTATCTGGCGAACAAGGAGAAGTTCCTGGGAATCGAAAATTACAACGAAGAAGGCTTCGCTTTCATGGAAAAAGGCGTCGAAATCGTGCGTGACACCTTTCAAAAGGCGCTGAAGCACAAAGGCCTGAAAATCGTGTACGGCACGGATGCAGTCGCCGGCGCGCATGGACGGAACTACGAAGAGTTCATCGCTCGTGTGAACGCCGGCCAGGATCCCATGGAGGCGCTGGAATCCGCTACTTCGATTTCGGCGGAATCCATGGGGATGCAGGACCAGATCGGCTCGATTGCGCCCGGCATGGAGGCTAATATCGTGGCGTTCGACGGCAACCCGGTGGAGGACGCGAGCGCGGCGCGCCGCGTGATTTTTGTGATGAAGGGCGGCCGGGTGTACGAAAACCTGGCGCGGGGCAGCGAGGGGACCCAGCGCAACAAATGATTCAAGCCGGAAAAGATTTGGACTCGGCAAGATGTTTTAGAAATTCGCTTCGCCAGGGAGTGTGCGTCTCAACGGGCGGGAACTGCTCTTCGGGAAGGCGAGAGAATGTACGGCCCCAATTGTACTGCTGTTCGTCGGCGGCGACGAAGAAAAAGGGCTTAGTTAGGCTGGCAATTCCCAAGTTGGCAGAGACACTGCGAATCGGGCTTTGTCAGACGTTCTAAATGGATTGTTGGCGAAAAATCCCCATATCGCTCATTGAGAATTGACAGTGTAAACGCGGTCCTTCACCGACAAAGGGTCGGCGGGTCCCTTGTCGCTCCCAACACTGTAATGAAATTGTAATGATGAACGGATCAGAACCGGCCAAATCGAATGCACAAGTGACAAGACACCCAGCCTTGCAAGCGGTTATAGAATCGAACAGAGTAGAAGACCTTCAAAACGCCGCAACTCCCCCGTGTGTTCTCATAAACCCTCACGCTCGCACCCAGGGAGTGCAGTGATAAAAACGTGATAGTTCCATGGTCAAAACGAGCCAACTGGGATCAGAACGGGGCAAAACGGCTTCCTGGAAACTCCTTGAAGAATCATGTAGAGTAGAAGATTTTCACAACGGTTCAGAACACCCTGTGTGATCTTCAAAACCGGGGGCATGAACATCACCTCTATGGTGTTGCTGGCAAATGACGGGCTGTTTTCCATGACCACGATGCCCGCGAAGCCGATGATGGAAAGTTCTTCGCCGGTCTTGCCTAACTTCCTTTTCGGAATCCGCTTTGCGCCGCTGCCAGCTTGCTCCGCCTGCGCGAGGGGTTCGAGCATCTTGGCCGAGCTTACCAAACCCGCCGCCGTTCCCATCTTTAAGAACTCACGCCTTTCCATGGCAACCCCTTTCAGCACGGATTTCCTTTTTGATCTCGAAAACGGCACCATAGTACATCCGTCTCGCCGGTTCGCGACACTGTGAAACGATTTTTATCGGGAGCACTCCCGACGGTCTGCCATCCGCACCAGCACAGCCCGAAATTGCCCCAGATTCCAGCCGCTTTTGCATCTCAACTCCGTACTTTTCACGAGCATTGCAAAGTTCACAGTCTGGACGGTGGATTCTCAGGAGGGACAACAGGTAGCATCTCAAGTTCACGACCCACCTCGCAGGATTCGGGTCATTCGCCTCACGGGGTGTTGCGTCCACGGTGGGAACTGCTCTTCGGGGAGGTTCTTTCTAGCCTATGCCTCAGGCTCAGGGCTTCTACTAAGTGCGTGCAAAGGGAGGTTTCCACGTTGTAGTAATTGCAGATGGCCGGGGCGGCCAGATAGAGTTTGAGGATTCCGTCCAACTTGGGATACCCTTCGCGCTCCCAGCGGTCTGCATCCCGTTTCTCGGCCCAGAGAGTGACGGTGATCCACTTTTCCGTCTTGGTCTCCGGCACGAAGGGCAGGAACTCCATAAATCCCTGCTGCTTCTTCAGGATCGGCAGAACCTCTTTGCGGATAACGTTCACGATTTCTTCTTTCATTTCCGGCTTCGGAGTAAATTCAACGATGCGGGCAAACATGATGAATCTCCTTTGTTTTTCGATTGGGGCGACCCGCAAGCTGACACGCCCGCGAGAGGAGTGCTTGCGGTGCTAGACTATGCCGTCACGGAATGAAAGTCAGTGACTCAACGCACACCAAGAGTATCGCAAATGTAAGGAATCCGCCGCCGCAGCCTGAAGTTCTTTGGCAACGCACATTTCAGACCCGACCGATGCCCGGCTAAAGTGATTCAAAAGAGTGGGATCAAAGTCGAGCCGGAACCAGACCGACCTTACGCGGAAGGAAGCCAATCTCACCGCTGCTATCGAAAAGATGCTTCCGGACTTTGCGAGAGCGTGCCGCGCACCCGACACCCCGGTTGTGATGATCATGCACCAAGACGCCTTCGCCGCCGACTATCAGGAAGAGGAATATCGGCTCATTGGCATGGCGATAAGAGTTCGCTGGCATCTGCGGCAAGGAAGTCCGAATCATCGGGACGAACAGGCAGACTGTTGATCAAAGCAAGACTACTCATTGAGGCTGCCCGAGCATTCCCCACCGAAGTCATCGGCGGCGATTCCTGAGTAGGACACGGCTGTGGAATCCCGCCCTTGACAAGGGTGGGGCACTCGGTCGCCTACCCGGCGCTGTTGAAAGCGCTATTCCAGTTGCAGCTTGCCCGAGAAGCTTAGCGCGGCAAGATCTCCTTCAACGCCCACTCAATCCTGTCCACCTCTTCGCGGATGACTCGGATCGACTGCTGGTTTTTCACCGGGTGGGCCAACGGAGTGATTCCTTCCAGAGCACCGCGGATTTGATGGTTGCGAGCCCAAATGAAGTCAAGCCTTGCGCTCCTCTGCTTGCGATTCCGGTAAACATCACCGACGAACCTAATGGCGAGCCAGGCAAAAACCAAACCGAACAAAGCCTCAATCGGAAGGCGATCGGTCGCGCCGTCAAACTCTGAAAACAAGACTCGGTAAACCGCTTCCCCCATCCCCAACGATGCAAACAATACAGTCGCCCCGAAGAAATAAACTCTTAAGCGCTCCATTGGTTGAAAGCGCAGGGAGTCGTCGCCTCCGTCACGTGTCCGCACAAACTTGATCGCCATACTTACTCCAAAATGATCAGTCACTGATCCCGGATTCTAGCCAGCGGTACAGTACGAATTTTCTGAAATGATAACTTGAAATTGCAACTAGCGGCGGGAATTTCGACCTCCTCGACATCGAGCGAGACCGACTCTTCGCGCCGGAGGCCGCAGCCGACGAGAAGTGCGAGGATCGCGCCTTTCCCGCTTCCCCTTGAGTCATATTCCGTAGGAGTCAGCGTCTCCGAGAAACGCCCGCTGCAGGCGTGGCTGAAGAACTCCTAGTAAAGCAGGCTTGACCGTCCTGCATACCTGCAGGCCGGGTAGGGGCCTTCAGGCGCGCGAGAAGTTTTTCGAGCGCGGCTTCCACGCTAATCCCGTATTTGGCCCGCAGGGTCTCAGGTTTGCCGTGCTCGATGAATCGATCGGGCCAGCCGACGCGCACGACCGGGGTATCAAGTCCCAGATTGTTCAGCTCCTCAAGCACCGCGCTTCCGAATCCGCCCTTCAGCACGTGGTCCTCGAGCGTGAGGATCACATCCACGCTGCCCGCATAAAATTCCAACATCTCCACGTCGATCGGCTTGGTAAAGCGCGCATTGATGACCGCCGCCGAGTAACCTTCCCCCTCGAGCTTACGGGCAATCTCGTTCGCCGTGGGAATCAGGGCACCCAGGGCAAAAATTGCCACCCGGTCATGGTCGCCGTGCTGCAGCAATTCCGCCTTGCCGATCGGAATCGCCTTGGGAACATCTTTCACTGGAGTACCCGGTCCGACGCCCCGCGAATAGCGCACAGCAATCGGCCCGTTATACAGCATGGCGGTGAAAAGCATGTCGGCAAGCTCGTCCTCATCCTTGGNNCCATGTGCACCAGGTTCGGAATCGAGCGCAGGTAACTGATATCGAACAGGCCATGATGGGTGGGACCGTCGTCCCCGGAAAGGCCGCCCCGATCCATGCAGAACACAACCGAAAGATTCTGCAAGCAGACGTCGTGCACGATGGGATCGAATGCGCGCTGCAAAAACGTCGAGTAGATGGCACAGAATGGCTTGAAGCCCTTCACCGCCAAGCCCGCGGCAAACAGTACCGCATGTTCTTCGGCGATTCCGACATCGAAGTATCGGCGGGGGTGGTGCGGACGGAAACGGTCGAGCCCGGTACCGTTCGGCATGGCAGCGGTGATCGCCACGACCTTAGCATTCATGGAGGCCAGCTTCACCAGGGTGTCGGCAAAGACCTCCGAATAGGTCCTGAGGCCAAGGGGTTTCGTTTCCCCGGTCGCTGGGTCGTAGGGACCCAAGCCGTGGAATTGCTTTTGCTTCTGCAGGGCGGGCTCAAACCCTTTGCCTTTCTGGGTTAGCACATGCAGCAGGACCGGCCGCTCCTGGGTCTTCAAAAACTCGAAAGTCTTGATCAACGTCGAGATGTCATGGCCGTCAATCGGACCGTAATACTTCAGGCCCAATTCTTCAAAAATCACGCTCGGCCAGAGCATGCTCTTGGCAGCTTCTTCCGCTTTCCGCGCCATAAGCAGCGCGCTTTTGCCGCCCACCTTTTCGACGAATTTGCAGCTTGTTCGTGCAGATAATCGTACTTCGGATTGGTGACGATCTTATGAAGATAACTCGCGATCGCGCCTACGTTTTTGTCGATGGACCACTCATTGTCATTCAGCACGACCAGCATATGCCGGGTGTGAAGCGCAATATTATTGAGGGCCTCATAGGTGATGCCGCAGGTGAAAGCGGCGTCGCCCGCTAAGGCCACCACGTTTTCTACACCACCCATGCGATCACGAGCAACCGCCATTCCGAGTGCCGCTGAGAGCGCGGTGCCGGCATGCCCAGCGCCGTAACAATCGTGAGGGCTCTCGCTGCGCAGCATAAAGCCATTCAACCCACCGGGAGTGCGTATGGTGTGGAATTGCTCCCGGCGTCCGGTGAGCAATTTGTGAACGTAAGCCTGATGGCTGACATCAAACAGAAAGTGGTCTTCCGGTGTGTTGAAGACATAGTGCAGGGCGATGGTCAGCTCAACAACACCGAGGTTGGGACCAA
>PKXK01000285.1:0-144 GCA_003132325.1 Acidobacteriaceae bacterium | reverse complement strand
ATTGATATTGTCCAGTATGCGATCCATGCAATTTGTGCAGGCACCCTCGGAAACGTTGGAATGGTCTGAGCGCTCAGAGAATCGGCGGCGGCGGCGCTCAAATTTCCCGGTTTTGGGCACATCTATAATAGATGCACAATTGGG
>PKXK01000060.1 GCA_003132325.1 Acidobacteriaceae bacterium | reverse complement strand
CTTTCCTAGCGGAGCCGTTTGCCATCTGGTTACATCAAGTACCCAGCGCTTTGAGCAAAGTGAGCGGTGGGCCGAGAGTATCCGTTCTACTTTAGTTCGCCGGCGTCGGTCAGTATGTCGGTTTTGGCCAAACTGGTGGTGCCCATTTTTTTGCTTAGGGAAGTTGATTGTCATGGTGGATGGGAGCAGCGGACACTGGCCCACCTCCGCCATGCCGTAAACCTCGATGCTGTATGGGTCACCGGGCCCGGGCTAAGGACGTTTGCCGCTCCTGCCACACCAGCTTGCGCCAGCGATAGGGCCTCAAGTACCTACGCAGGGCGTAGTACTCGTTGATGGGGCGGTCGTCCTGCAGTGCCGGAGCCAGTGGCGCCTCGGCCTGTAAGCGCTCCGGCGGCAACTCCCTCGCCAGCACCACCGCAAACTGTTCTTCCGCCGTCGTCTGTGGACCCCACTCCAACAGGTCTTTGCGGGCACTGGCAGGCATGCGTTCGGCCAGCTCGGCGGCGCTCCGCTCAGGAATTGGGCGGGCGCTGGCCAGGAAGTGGTCTCCCCAACTCTCCACTGAACCGAACACGCGCACATAGCGGAATGACTGGGTCAACGCGCGGGTCACCGAGGCATATAAGACCGGATCACCCCCGGGCAGCCATTGTTGCAGGATGCCTCCGGGCCGCAGGTGCCGCTTGACCGTCGCATAGAACTCGTCGGAATAAAGCAAGCTGGACCCCGCGGCTTGCACCGGCGGCGGCGGGTCGATGGTGATCACGTCATACTGCTCCGGCGTGCGCTCCAGATAACGCCGTCCATCATCAATGACCACGTGCGAAAGCGGCGACCGCAGCAGTTCCAGCGCGTCATCGTGGTAGTAGCCGAACAACTCGGGCACGCTGGGCACGAGCTCCACCGCCGTTGTGGGGATATTCCACGACATCAGCGAGCGGTAGCTGGTTCCCATGCCGAAGCAGATGACCAGCGTGTTCCGAGGCGGATGATCGAGGAAGGCCAGCGGCAGGTGGGCCATCAGCTTCGTGATCGGCGTCAGGTGGGTGATTCCCACCCCGTTCACAAACAGGCGCTTGTTCATTCCCTCTCCGGTGGCAATCACGGTGGCGGTGTGGTCACGCCGCACCTCGCGGCGGGGAAACCGGTCTTCGTAGCCCTTGCTGAGAATAACGGCTGCAACCGCAACCGCGGCGAGCGCCGCCCGCCCCAGCAGCGGGGCTGCCTGACTGGTTCCCCCTGATAACAGCGGCAACATGCCCACCGCGAACCAGGGCAACGCGAAAAGCAAGGTCACCCAGCGCTCGTTCATCAGGGGCAGCAACACGAACCCCGACACCAGCGGTCCCAGGATGCACCCCACCACGTTCACCGCGTACGCAGCGCCCGCCCTCCCGGGATCTCCGCCCGACCAGCGGTCCACCAGCATGGGTGTAAGGAAACCGAGCAGACCCGTGAAGGGAGCAATTCCCAACGCCAGGCGGAGCACGGGGCGCATCGTCCACGACGGGTCGGCGGCGAACAGCGGCAGCAACACCGCCAGCCCCAGCACCACCCACAGCAACTCGTTCATCGGCCGCTCCGCCCGGCTCCAGTGCCGGTACCATCGCGATCCCAGAAAAGTCGTGAGCAGATAGAAGCCCAGGATGGCGGCGAAGGCGTACACCATCGCGCCCAGGTAGGGGGTGAATTGCCGTATCCAGACCACCTCCAGCGCCATGCTGCAAAGTCCGGTACCGAAGAGCAGTACCAGCAGCCGTCGCGACGGCGTCTGGACCGGCAATCCGCGCGGCGATTCCGAAGGAACGCTCCGCGCCGCCAGCGGTCCCCGCATGGTGACAGCAAGCGCCCCCGCAGCCAGCAACACGTTTAGTGCAGCGCCAATCCTCAGTGTGCCGTGGAATCCGAATATCTCGATCAGCAGCAGCGGCAACGTCGCCCCGGTGGTCGCGCCCAGAACGTTCGCCAGGTACAGGTAACTGAACGAGCGCGGGGCTTCCTGCTGGTAGCTGGAGCGGATCGCCAGCATGGCGAAGGGGATCGTCGCCCCCATGCATGCGCACCAGGGCACCAGCGACACGCCCACCCACGCGCCGGAAAACAGGTAGTATGCGAACGACGACGAGGACCCCAGCCCGCGCAGCAGGTTGCGCCCCCAGGCCAGCTCGTAGGGGACCGCCACCGCCGAGATGCCGATGAGGAGCTCGGCCAGCGCATACAGGCGCAGTGCCGGAAAACTTCCCTGCCAGCGCCGCGCCAGCCGTCCGCCGGCCCATGATCCCAGCCCCAAGCCCGCCATGAACATGGAAAGCACAGTTGAAACCATGGCGGTGGTCACGCCGAAGTCGGCCATCGCCAGCCGCAGCCAGATCAATTCGTACAGGATGCTGCAAAAGCCGGAGATGAAGAAGAACACAAACAGCCACGCCATCGTCGTTCACCGTCCCCAAGCGATTCTGGCATTCTACCCGCTTTCCGGCCTATCAATCTACGGATTTTGCGGACCGCGGTAATGATTGCGTTATAGGTCCGAAACTAGACTTCCTTGCCCAGCCGCTGATTCAGTAGCGCACTTTGTTCACCAGTTGTTCTGCAGGTAACTGGCGCAAAATCGCGATTTCACTCATTGACCGGGTCAATGAGTGGTTAGACTATTGGCTCCTGAAGTGCGCTTGTCCCATGACCAAAGCAGAGAAGAACCGCCTATCCGCCGTCATTCGCGCGACCGAGTACCTGTTCCTGGAAAACATCGCGCTCAAACTTGTGCTGGAACATCGCGCCGGCCCCAACTGGCAAAGACTGCTGGAGAGGCTTCTCGACGACAAGGAGATGTTGGCGGGAGTACGTCTGAAATTTCGAGATCTCTACGGCCAACTGGCAGGAACCGCAGACCCGTCAGGCGCACTCGATGCCCTCTTAGCCGAACTCCCGGCTCCGAAGAAACTGCACTAGCCCGCTGGGGAAGTCCTGTTTTCGCACTGTGCGCCAAAAGCGAACTCGTCCCGTTACCTCGGTTACCTTCTGTTCGTTCTGGATGGCGAGGTAGGCTACTGGCGGAGGTTCACCATGCGACGCCGTGCTGCAGCCCCGCTCCTGGCGCTACTTTTGGGAGCGGTCGCGTTCTCCCCATCCCTGCTTCTGGCTCAAGATTCTTCCGTTCAAGAACAGACGGAAACCAAGCGGAAGGTTGTGAACAAAGTGGTCCCCGTGTATCCAGACCTGGCTCGCAAGATGCAAATCCATGGCATCGTCAGGGTGGAAGTGGTAATTGCGCCCAGCGGAAAAGTGAAGATGACGCACGTGATTGGCGGCAATCCTGTGTTGGCGCAATCCGCGGTGAATGCCATTGAACAATGGAAGTGGACACCGGCTCCGCAGGAAACCCAAGAACTCGTCGAACTCAGTTTTCACCCCTAGCAACCGCGCCCAATTCCCTCCGCGCCCGCCCGGCGACGCTCTTATTCTCGTTTTGGGAAAATCCTGTCAAGAGGGCAAAAATTACAAAATCCCGCTAACTCGATGAAAGCCTTCCAAATATAAATCGCCGGAATTTGTCCGTCTCCCCCGTCCAATTTGATATTCTAGATATCAGTAGTGTCCGGCTAAA
>PKXK01000219.1 GCA_003132325.1 Acidobacteriaceae bacterium | reverse complement strand
TGATGCCGCCGCCGGGATGCGTGGCCGATCCGCACATGTAGAGATTCTTGATGGGCGTGCGATACCGCGCCCAGCCCGGCACCGGACGCAGGAAGAAAAGTTGTTCGAGCGAGAGTTCGCCCTGGAAGATGTTGCCTTCGCTCAGTCCCCATTCGCGTTCGAGATCGAGCGGAGTGATGACCTGGCGGTGCAGGATGATGTCTTTAATGTTGGGCGCGTATTCGGCGATGGTGTTAACCACGGCGTCGCCGAATTTCTCTTTTTCCGTGTCCCAATTGAGGCCGGGCGCCAACTTGTAGGGCGCATACTGCACGAAGCACGAAAGAATATGTTTGCCCGGCGGCGCCAGCGACGTGTCGGTGAGCGTCGGAATCACCATGTCGATATACGGATGCGACGACCAGTGTCCGTATTTCGCTTCGTCGTAAGCCTTCTCCATGTACTCGACGGCGGGCGAAATCGACATGGCTCCGCGCAGATGCAAGCCGACTCCCGGCATGCATTTGAAATTCGGCAAGCCGTCAAGCGCCATGTTGACCTTGCCGGAAGATCCGCGGAACTTATAGCGCTGTACGCCTTCCATGAAGTCATCGGGCAGATTGCCGGGTTCAATCATCTTCGTAAACGTAAGCCGCGGATCGACGCTGGAAGAAACAACGTCGGCGTAAATCTCGTCGCCGTTCGCGAGCACTACGCCGGTGGCGCGTCCGTTCTTGACGATAATCCGGGCAATCGGAGCTTCGGTGCGGATTTCAACTCCGGCCTCGCGAGCCGCGTCGGCAATCGAATTCGAGATGGCGCCGGTGCCGCCGCGCGCGAATCCCCAAGCCCGGAAAGCGCCGTCGATCTCGCCCATGTAGTGATGCAGCAGAACGTAGGCGGTGCCGGGTGAGCGCACGCCGAGAAACGTTCCGATGATGCCCGAGGCCGACATGGTCGCCTTGAGCACATCGGTCTCGAACCACTGATCGAGAAAGGCGCTGGCACTCATGGTCATGAGCTGGATCTGGTTGTACTTGTCCCCGCTCGACATGCCCTGGAAGCGCCGTCCGATGAAGAGCAACTTCATCAGTTCGCGAGGATTCAGCGTCATCGGATCGGGCGGAATCATGCTGAGGATCGGCTTTACGAAACGGCACATCGCCTGCATGGCCTTGCCGAATTCGTCATACGCTTCGGCGTCAACCCGCGAGTGGCGGGCGATTTCGCGGTGCGTCCTGCCGTGATCGTTCACGCGCCACAGATAGTCTCCGCTCGGCATGGGAGTGAAAGTGCCGTCGAGCGGCAGGATCTCAAGCCCGTGGCGGGGGAGTTCGAGGTCGCGAATGATCTCGGGCCGCAGCAGCGAGACCACATACGAACAAACGGAAAACTTGAAGCCGGGAAAAACTTCGTCGGTGCAAGCCGAGCCGCCGAGGATGTGGCGGCGCTCGAGCACCAGCACTTTCTTTCCCGCTTTCGCCAGATAGGCGGCGTTGACCAGGCCGTTGTGGCCTCCGCCAACCACGATTACGTCATACTTCGCAGCGCTCGCAGCAGTAGCCATAAATTGACCTGGAAAGACTGACCTGGACGGATCCAGATCGACGTGTAACTTTCAGGGTAAAGTGACTCGCCATTCTATCGAGAAACTATCCGCTTGTCTCCACTTAGGTGCAATGAATGACTCGTGGTCAATGACTTTCTCCGCTTGCTGCGGAGGTAGAGCGGTGCATATAATCCGGCGTCAGAGATTCTTTAAGATTTTCGTTGTGAAACCCCGTTTCCTATGTTGTTAAGGAAAAAGTCTCTACCACAGAGGACACAGGGTTTCACAGGGGAAGCCTAGCGAGGCCGTCTTGCCCATTGGAACCGCATTTCACCAAAGAACGTTCGCCCTCTGCCACAGTCTGAATTACCGCGAGTGGTCGGGATACTACACGGTCAGCGTCTACGAAGTGCATCACGAGCACGAGTACAACGCGATCCGCAACGCGTGCGCGCTGATCGATATTTCGCCCCTCTACAAGTATCTGGTTACCGGCAAAGACGCGACCAAGTTGGTCAACCGCGTGATCACGCGCGACATCAACAAAGTCGCCGTGGGGCAGGTGATTTACGCCTGCTGGTGCGATGAAGACGGCAAGGTCATCGACGACGGCACCATCACGCGCCTCGAAGAAAACAAGTATCGGTGGACGGCCGCTGATCCCAGCCTGCGCTGGTTCAGCCAGAACGGCCTGAACATGGACGTTCAGATCGAGGATATCTCCGAGCAAACGGCGGCGCTGGCGCTGCAGGGGCCGGCCTCCGCGAAACTTTTGAAGACGGTGGCCGAAGCCGACATTACTAACCTGAAGTATTTTCGAAAGACTTCCGGCAAGATTGCCGGCGTGCCCGTGGATATTTCACGCACCGGATACACCGGCGATCTCGGCTACGAAATTTGGATGCCGTGGAATAACGCCGTTACGGTCTGGGACGCGCTGATGGACAAAGGCAAGCAGTTCGACATTCACGCCGCCGGAATGTTGGCGCTCGATGTGGCGCGTGTGGAGGCGGGACTGCTGCTGATCGAGGTCGATTACATCAGTTCAAAGAAAGCGCTGATTCCATCGCAGAAATATTCGCCGTATGAGTTGGGTTTTGGCAAGATGGTGCATCTCGAGAAAGAAAACTTCATCGGCAAGCGCGCGCTGACGAGAGATCACAAGCAGGGCGTGGCGCGGCAGTTGGTTGGCCTCGAAGTAGATTGGGTGGAAGTGGAGGAGCAGTTCGACAAGTTCGGACTCTCTCCGGCAGCGCCCAGCCAGGCGTCGCGGGTTGCGGTGCCCGTATATGTCGGCGACAAGCACGTGGGCAAGGCCACGACGACGGCATTCTCTCCGCTGCTAAAGAAGCTGATCGCGCTGGCCAGCGTGGGCACCGAGTATTCCAAGTCCGGCACCAAGCTGCAAATGGAGTTGACGATCGAGGCGCAGCGGATGAAGACGACGGCGACGGTCGTGCCGCTGCCGTTCTTTAATCCGAAGCGGAAGACGGCGGTGCCGGTGTAGGCCCTTGTTCACGACGGAGACTCGGAGGGTAAATCCGAGCCTTCGATTCTCCGCAGCAGCAGCCGCGAAGCGGCGGAACAGGATAGCCCGGCACGGCAGTGCCGGGAGAAGATGACCGACCTACGCGGCTGTGCGTCGGCTCTTCCACTTCCAATACCAATATCCCGGCACTCCCATCAGCACAATGGTCGCGCCCCAGAAGGCCTCGGCGGGCCGGGTGATGATCGTGTTCAGCGTCCAGGCTACCCCGGCCAGTATGTAGATCGCGGGCAGCCACGGGTATCCGGTGCAGCGATAGGGGCGACGGATATCGGGCTTCTTCCAGCGCAGCACGAAGAGGCCGATGACCGTCAGCGTGTAGGAGAGCACCATGCCGAAGATGACGTAGGTGTAAAGCTGATCGTAGCGTCCGCTCATGGCAAGCGCCGCAGCCCAGATGCCCTGGCCGATCAGGCTGAAGGCGGGCGTACGCCACTTGGGATGGATGACGGCCATACGTTTGAAGAAGACACCGTCTTGCGCCATGGCGAGGTAGACGCGCGCGCCGGAAAGCGTGCAGGTGGCGGCCGCGCTGAAACAGGAAATCGCGATCGTGGCCGACAGCCACACGGCGGCAGCGGGTGAAAAAAGTTGGGCCGCTGCGGCGTGGGCAATGGTTTCGTACTTTGCGATTTCATTCAGCGGCAGGGCGTAAACGTACGTCAGGTTCATGGCGAGATAAATCGCGCCCACCGCGAGCACTCCCAGAACCATGGCCAGCGGTACATTGCGCCGAGGGTTTTTCACTTCGCCAGCCACCCACGTGATGTAGACCCAGCCGTCGTAAGCCCAGAACACGGCAATCAAGCCGACGCCCAGAGCGGAGATCAGCTGTCCGGGACCCAGTCCCATCGTCATTCCCTGGTTCAAACCGCCCGTCGCTGGCGTGCTGAAGTTCGACCAATGTCCCTTGCCGATGGCGAATCCCAGGATCACGAAGGCGGCCATGGCGGTGAACTTCGTTAAAGTAGAAACATTCTGGAGGAGCGCGCCCCAGCGCAGTCCGAAAACGTTGACACAAGTGAGGATGACGATCAGCACCAACCCGACCGCGTGCGCCCGCGTGAAGATGATCGTGAAAATAGCCCAGACGAAGTGACCGTGTGCCAGCGCCGGATATGGCAGATTCATGTTCGCCATCACGTGCTGCTGCGACATCCAGGGAACGATGTTGCCCATATATGCCGCCGAGGCGACGCAGAGGGCTGCGATGGTGCCGCCATTGGCGACGGCGAACAGCATCCAGCCGTAAAGAAACGCAACCAGGTCGCCGTAGGCTTCGCGCAGGTAAATATATTGTCCGCCGGAGTCGGGATACATGGAGCCCAGCTCGGCGAAGGCGACGCAAGCGCACAGCGAAATCACTCCGCCGAGGATCCACACCAGGAAAAACAACTTCGGATTCGGCAAAGGCCCCGCGATATCCTTGGCGGTGAGAAAAATCGAAGAGCCGATGATGCCGCTCACCAGCAGCAACACGGAGTCGAGCAAACCAAGCCCGCGGACGAGAGTCGGTTTTTGCGGGGAGGTTTCGGTTTCGGGCGGCAGGGAAGCGGGCGGGGTCTTCATGAGTAATTGATTTATCCCATACCCAATTCATCGGAAGATTCCAGCGGCGTGCCACAGCGGCGGCAGATGACGGCCGAGCAATCGCCACAGATCAGCGGATCGCTGACTTCCGTGGCGCACACCGGACAGTAGAAAACCACTGGGGGCTTCTTGGCTTCCGGCGCTGCTTTTGGAGCGATTTCCATGAGCACGAAACTCTAACACAATTTTCTGGGGCGCTCTCGTTCCACCCAACCTGGCGCGCCAAGACGCTGCCGAGCTTCGCTCGGCTGGACAGCCGAGGGCGGCTGTCCCTACGTGAGTCTTTACTCAGGAGGCTTTCGCAGGATCAGGTCGCCTTCTGCCGGCGGCAACGAGACGGGGAATTGCCAGACCTTGTCTTTCATCCACACGCCGACAATAAAATCCTCGCGCTCCTTCCACGGGCCGATCCACTTGTTGCTGGTCGCGAAGAAGACCCAGCCGTAGGCTTCGGGATTGCCCGGCGTCAGCGTCACGGTGGTGGGATCGAGGCTCTGCGTGCTCAGGAACTCGATGAACTCGGCCGCTTCCTTTTCGCGCTCGCGCAGGAGCGCCGTTTTTTCTTCGGTGATTTTGGGATTCTTCTTGATCTGGCGCTCGGTGTCGAAGACCAGCGTATCCACGTCGTTCTGCAATTTATTGGAGAGTTCCGTGGGATCCTCGTAGGCCTCAAGAACGTCGTGATGACGAACAAAGTCGATGCGCACGTCCGCCGGAAACTCAAATTTGTCGTGCCCGGTGTACGTCACACTCAGGTACATGCCGAGGAGGCGATAGAAGCGGCGGCGGCTCTTGGTCAGTTCCTGCGAATCCACCAGAAGCGTTACCGTGAGGTCGTTTCCGTTCATCGTCCAGCGGTAGCGCCCGTCATCGCCGCGTTCGAACGTGCAACCGGGAGCGCCCGCCGTCCAGCGCACGGCCGGCAACTGCCTTTTCCCCGCGCGAGCAAGCGTCGGCGTCAGAATTATGCAAAACAGGACCGTGCCAGCAGCGAACCCAAGTTTCTTCCAGAACCAACGTGGACGTGGCATGAATGCAAAGTGTATCCTCTTGCGAGGGCAACGTCACCACGCACGGGGTCGAGGATGGAAGCCGCGTCGAGACGCGCCAGCGTGCGATTTCATCCCCAGACTGCAGCCCCCGGCAAGCGCCCGCCGGGCAAACCGGCGCCGGAAAATATGTTAGATTGAAAAGGGTGGGGCGCGTAGCTCAGGTGGTAGAGCAACGCCCTTTTAAGGCGTTTTCACCCCTTTCCAAGCATTCCCGCCATAACTCGCCACGATACGCCAGTATCCGCCAAACCTATGAAATTGTAGGGGATGGCCGTGCTTACTCACAATCCTCTATTCGCCATAACTCGCCACGATACGCCCTGAAATGACAAACCAACTGACACCAGAACTGACACCAGCGTCCGTGCTATGTTTGGCCTCATGGAAGAGATTCCGGCGCTGTACCACTGCCACGGTCCCTTGTGCACCGACGCCGACGAAATCGCGCAGCCCGCGAATCACTTCTTTTGGTTTCGGACGAACCGCTCGCGTTCATGCAAACGCTGCTGCGACCGCGTGAACCACAGTCTGCCGACGCGATGGGATCGCGAGATCGCGCGGCTGGGCCTTGTAGGGCGGGAGCAGTCCTGGCCGCAATCGAAGGATCTCCGCCGATGGGCGGCGCGAAATGCCAGCGAGCGCTACGTGCCGGAAAAGTTGCTCAACGCTTGGCAGATACGGCCCGTGTTCGATCTCTGACGAAATCGGGGATGCTATACCATCACCCGATGCCTGGCGCGAGCTCCTAGGGCCGGTTCCGCCTCAAATCGGGGCGCCCTGGCGCATGTTTCAGAACTTTGCGTCTTTTTTCGCCCATCTGGCTTTCGCGGCGGCGCGAGCGATCTCGGATCGGCGTTCGGGAGTGATCTTGGTCATTCGTTGGACGGAGAGGGCCCGCATGACTCGGGCGATCTCTCTGCGTGTGGCTTTTTTCGGCTTCGTCAACACCGAAATTATAGGATGTTCGCAAGGTGAATCGGGTTGTGAAATTTGGTTCATTTTAGCCCTTGACTCTTGCTCACCGATAGCATAATGTTGCTCACCGCTAGCATATCACAGTTAAAAATCTCTTTGAAAAAAAAGGAGCAGTCATGCCCAGTTTAGAAACGCAAGCCACTCCCACCCCAAAAACGCAAACAATCCATACTCCAACCCCAGCGGCAACCGGCGGTCTAGCGCAGTTTTTAGCGCTCTGCTCTGATACCGCAGAGTTTTACAACGACCATCCGGCCACACGCTACAGCACTTCGCTTTTTCTCCACTCAGATGGCAGCCTCGGGAGCGAGATGGTTCTCCGCGCGCCATTCCCACACAGAGCGCCTAGTGTCCCGATTTTTCCGATTGCCTTTTTTTGTGGCGATTTTCCAAACGGCTTGCCGATTTGCAGCGATACCTTAAAGCAGGCGTATCGACACGCCGATAGGCTCCGGATCCAAACGGCGCAGGGGCATCACCAGCGCGGTGAGTATGCACGCTAATCTTAATCCTTACGAGCACGCGGCTTCGATCCTCGAAAATCTCGACGGCGACATGCGTCTACTGGAGGAGTTGCTTCCATTTTTCACGCCAGCCTGGACTGATTGGTATGGCCCAGCCTATTGCTCGGCGCTAGTCTCGGCGCTGATGGCGTCGCGGGGGGAGTGCTGACACCATGGTGACGCCTAAACTGGTACTTTCTGTACTCGCGCTGATCACGCCGGAAGAAGTCGCGTTCGTTCTCTTCGTCGATGACCTGTGGAAGGCAGGGGAGTCAGTTCCCAACGAGGAACTGTACCGACTCATGAATCTTGCCGTTAAGCTCGGCGTAGGGGATTACCCTATCGACGTGCTGGCAGATATCGTGACGTTCGCGTGTCAGGAATCTGTGAATAAGTATGGCTGGACAGGGGTGCGCAAGTACGGAGGCGCTCCGGAATGACCTCAGCTAGTTTTGTTTCCCCTCAAATTGACCATGACGGAGTGATCGCCCGCATCACCGTGACGGGCCTGAGCAAAACCGCCGCGCTTACCTTAGACCATGCGCTTGTACACGTATGGCGAGAAGCGCAACTCGCCCAGAGTTGCGAAGAGCATGAAGATTTTGAAATCGCGCTGAAATTGCTCGGCCTGCTTCGCGACGGCTCGTCAAGTGGGGATCTATTCAATCTCGCGTGTGGGTACGCAGTGGGTTTATGCCATGCCAGGTACTTGAGGCGGCGCGCGGAACGGGCCGAGTTTATGCGTATGGAATACCTGCGTTGCATCCCCGATTATGACGCCTCGACTGAAAAGCCGATGGAGCGTGATCCAACAGACGGGAGACGGCATTTTGGAAATAAATTCGCTTGGCGTGGAATGGACACCCCGGCGATTAAAGAAGCCGCTGCCAAACTCGGAATCAGCAAGTTTGCAATATATCACCGTCTCAGACGTGGATGGACCTGGGAGCAAGCTAGCTCTGAAACTCGAATCTCCGGAAGACGGAATCCTTTTCGGTTTCGCACTGTGGGCGCCGCCGTCAAGGTAATCGAGAGTTTGACAACCACGGTTGCCAAACCCCCAAACGAACGTCAGGCCCGCGAGTTGGTTGGATTAGATCCCGAACAGATTAAGCAGATTGCAAACAACCCAACTGTCAACACGAACGATCCCTACACGCTAGAGCTGCGTCTGCTGCGGATCGAACAATTACGGGAGGCGGGCCGCTCGTCATGGAGCGAAAGTGTCCGGGCCAAGAGAAAACAGCATTTAACTGAGAGTTTAGCTGAGAACGTGGGCAAGCGGCTGCTCGACAATGCGAGCGATTATCTCTATGGAGAGGCACAGGGATCCGGCAACGCCTTCGAGCGGGATGGATTCACGCTAGCCCTGCGTCTGCTGGCTGCCGTGCGCCGGGGCGAACCTGACCCATTCCTTTACGCCTCGTATGCCGCCTTCGGCAGTTCCTTTCCCATCTACGTCCAACGCCGTGCAGACCGGCAGTGGCTCGCGCATCAAGAACTCATTCGTTCCTTACCACAGGAGGAAAAACATGGACACAAGCTTCTCATTATGGCTTCTTCGAGAGTCACAGGGACTAACTCAACAGCAACTGGCGAAGCGAATCCGCCGGCCCCGCCAGCTCGTGAGCGACTGGGAGATCGGGCAACTGCCAACCGTAGAAAGCTTGCAACGGTTATCGAGTGGCCTGAGAGTCCCGGTGTGGGTGATATTGCGTCTCGCTGAAGCTCGCGCATACGAGAGCCGACACAGCTAGACGCACCATGACGCTGATCCTGTTTCACAGTCCGTGAACAATCAGCGTGCCGACTCTTCGAGTAGAGCTTTTGCCGCGTTCAACCAACCGGCGATTGACTGTGCAAGTGGTGTGGGAGCGGTTAGAGGAGATCGACGAATCGCTTGAGTATGCTCCGCCCATGAAGATCGACCGGCTTTTTGAGGAGCGGGCGTTGTGGGCGAAACGATTACCGGCCGCCCAGCGACGCGAAGGCTATCCAGATTCACGCGCCTAATTAAGACGCGGTTCACGGTTAGCGGCGGCATCGGGTTTCCTCTTACGAGGTTGCTTCGCATTGGCGCGGGCGGCAGCGATCTTCGCGGGCGACTTTGCCTGTCCGCCCTTGCGGCCGATTTCCGCGAGGTACTGCCGAAAAATACTCGCCACTTTCTGTGGGTCTTTCTCCTTGTGAATCTCCTTGAGTGTTTTCCCGATGGCCGCGCGTTGCGCCTCGAGACCCACTTCACCCTCCTCACGAGCAACGCGCTCGCACGCTTTTTCGATAGTTGTCCACTCCTGCTGTAGCTTGCTTTTCATTTCGAATCCTCCTGATCGTAGCCAACCGGCTTGGCTATGTCAAGGGGCCCGGAAGGCCAGCACCCTGCGGCGGCGACCTTCCGGGGAATCCCGGCCTGTTCAACTTGGGGGAGTTGGCCGGGGAACTTCGTAATCATCGGTGGAGGTCCGCTGCGAAATCCAACCCGCCGCGCACCAGGCGCACGCGAAAAGCGAAATCCAGACACCAAACCCGAGCACATTCAAAGTCTCGCTCACGATGCCCTCCGCTGCGCCGCTTGAATGCGCAAGCTCTGGGCGAAAAAATATGCCGCTTCCAGGGTGTCGCGCCATGAAGCGGATGGGGCACTTCGACCGAATCCGAATCGAGACGGCCATTACAAGGCAGAGTGGTTAGGGCCTGGCGGGTGGTTGCTCACTCACTAGGCCCGTTGTGTTCTGGGGAAGGAATTGCTAACGCCGGGGAGTATAGCACCTAAGGATTTCTTTGCAAGCCTTAATTTTCTTGTGCGGTGTTACACTACTCAGCGACCATGAAACGCGTGACCAAACGAACCGTTTCCATCAGCGTCAAGCTGAGCCCCGAAGATTGGGATTTGATGCAGGCTGCCGCAGATCGCATCTGGCCTGATGCGCCCATTACCCGAGCGGGCATCGTGGCAGGTTTGGCCAAGCTGGCAGCAAAAGACCTACTAGCAGCAAAAGACCCCTCACTGCGTAAAACAGCAAAGAAATCCTAGAACCTCGCGCAGAATGCCCTAGCCCTGCTTGCCACGTGCCCCACGCCAGCGACTTGACGCGCCCCTGACCCTGCCGGACCCTCGGAATCTGCCAGGGAGCCCCTAAAGGCCCGATAGGACGACAACCCTAGCCCGTCTCAGGAGTAGCCCGGCGGGGCAGCCAGCTCGAGTTTCTGCACTTCCGCACATCCACGCCGCCGGCACCTTGGCTGGAAATTAAAAAAACAAAGCGGGCGAGATCTTGAAGCGCTCACTTAATCTCTTGATGTGTTCCTTGTTAAGCTCACGCTTTCCATTTAGCACTTCAGAAACAATGCTTTCGGTTCCGAAAACATCTACCAGATCCTTTTGTCTCAGGTCGTTGGCTGCCATAAGTTCCCCTATGATTTCCAATGGAGTAGCGGCCCTAAGCTGATAATTCTTTTCCTCATAGTCAGAAATTAGAAGTGTCAACAGTTCCGCCAGATGCCCCTCTTCGGAGGTGAGGTTGGGCTTGTGCTCCAAATCCCAAAGGAGGGCGATATAGTGCTCGTTCTGCTCATCCGAATGGATGACACTCGGTGCATTAACGTTGGCAAGCGCGTAGTTCGGACTAATCGCCAGAGCAGTCATTTTTCCATTCCTCCTTGTCGTATTCCGCGTGAGTCAATATGTGTCGGATGAACACTTTCTGACTCCGGTAGTCGATCCACGCTATCAGTCTGTAGGTATTGCCCTTGATGTTGAACACGGTGCATGTCCCTGCCACGTCAGCCCTTGAGAACAATAGTCGAACGTCAGCGATACACGTCCAGTTGGCTTGCTTCGTGAGTTTGTACCATGCATCGAGCGCTCCATCCAAATCGCCATGCCTTGCCGCTGCTTCAACGAGCTTCTTTCGGCTGATGACCCACATTGGCACGTACACTTCATTAGACGCTTCGCGTGTTGCGAAGTTGCATAACGGGGGAGAATTACTTCGCCAATCGCGAAGAAATTATGGTTCAAGGTTCGCATTTCGAGAAGATCTTGTCAATACGGAATAGAAAGCGAAAGTGACCCTTGTCATGTGACAGATTCTACTCAGCCGTCCTAGCCGGGCTCAGCGGCGCGCCAGAGAAGGGGTGCCAGGGCTTCCCCACCGGCAGGGGGTCGAGGCAAAAACGGTCCCCAAAGCCTTTTGTAAGTGATTGATCGCAAAATCATTTACTGGATGTATGTCACATGGGGCATCTGGTTTCGGGGAGCGGATCGGCGCTCACCGCAGAGCGTCAGGGGCCGGGGTCGATGGAATGATGCGCGAGCGCGCTCGGGATGCTAACCCGACTCTCCCAGACAAGTGCAATGCCATCATAGGCTTACGCTGGTATGTCCGCGAGCTGTCCGGTGCGTTCGGTTATGAGCCTTGGTTTACTACACGACTGCTCCGGATACTTCAGCGCATCGGGCGCATCCAGCGACATCCTTTGCCAGTGCGTATTACGCTCACGTCGCCAGCATTGGTCAGCTCTCAGGTGTCGGCGCAGATTGGCCCTGCCGTTCATTTAGTGCCAGAGCGCAAGGCCTTCAAAGCATGTATCGAATGCGCCAGTCCCGCAGTTACAGGGAGAACCCGCTGCGAGCGCCATCTGCAGGCAAGCCTCGCTGCAGTCCGGCGCTCTCGGGAACGGTCCAAGCTCTCCGCCTAATGCCCGAGATTCGCGCGGAAACGGTCCTCAGATCAGACCTGAGATTTGGAGATGGGCTAGGGGCCGCGGGAACACGGCCCGGTTTCACTGAGGGGCTCGCAGGCGGGTCTGCGACTCCCCCCGGATCAGCGGTTCTGCCTGCGCAGTTCTGACCGGACGTGCCGCTGAATCAGCGCGGAGTGTTTTTTCATTACGTGGTCCACGCCCTCTGCATCCAGCGCTTGGACGGTCGGCATGTGGATATGTATTTGAGGGCTACTACCTCCGCCCACATTGTTTTTTACTTGATCGGTCAACTGCTTGGTTACCACCGTCTCGCCGGGCGTGAGCATGGCGGGAACTGTGTCGCCCCACCCTGATCCGGGAACCTCGCCCCCTCCGGCCAGTGCCAGTGTGGCAGTGAAGACCGAGGCCGCCGCCGCAAAGTTGCCCGGAAATGGAACAATCGCCATAGCATGTGCAGCCGCCACAGTCGCGTCGATTAGTTTCTCTACCCCCGCAAAAAGGAACTTCTTCTCGATATACTCCATTTCTTGCTGGATCATTTCCTCAAGCATCTTCTCGCCCATCTGGGTCATTTCCTTCGAATAGTTGCCGCCTTGCACGATGGTCTTGGAAAACGACTCACTGAACGTTTTGGCGATTCTATCCTCGCCCTGCTTGAAGGTCTCCTCGCGCTTTTTTTCAAACTCTCCCGCCATCTTGTCCAGACCTTCGTACAGGTGCTCTTGGTCTTTGGCGTTTTTTTCAGCCTCTTCATAAGCCTTTCGCGCGGCTTTGACCTTATCGTCAGCGGCCTGTAGTTCGGCCTTCAGCCCAGAGTCTAGCCAAAAATCCTCTTCCTTTCTCACGCCGGCATTGTTCTTGTCCATCTCCGCGAGCATCTTCTCATGGGCGGAAACGATCAGGTTATTGACTCCAACCTGTACGTTTTCAGCGTCGATGGCATCGCGCTTCTGCTCTTCCATTACCTGGTGCATGATGCGGGATGTTCGTTGAAACTCTTTACCCTCAGCCTCTATCCCCTTGAGTCGTGCATCATTAGAGTCCTTCTTCTTACCCAAATCCTCTAAATCATAGGTAGCGGATAACTGGGTCTGATAATCGCGCAGTGCTTGTGTATCCTTCGTGTAATCATGGACGGGTGCACCACCTGGCATAATTCCGCCTGATTGAGCAGACTTAGCCCTTTCAGCAGCGGCACTCTGGGCATTCTTGTTAATCTCAGACTCGGCCCTTGCCCATGAATTCGTTAGGGCTTTTTGTACTTGGTCGCCGTAATCCTGTGCGTCCTTTGGAATTTTGGCGAGTTCGTCTCTCAAACCTTTTGTTACATCCCTCGCCTGTGCACCCGCACCAGCCGTGCCCATGATGGCAGTCATGACGCTGCCATGAGAAGCCGCGTCCATCAGTTTGATATATTCGTTGAGATCTTTGTTTAAACTAGCTGCAAGTTTGTCGGCTTCTACTTTGGCTTTGGCGATTTCTAGAGCGGCAGCGTCTCCGCTTGTAGGCTTGCCTAGCAACTTGTCAATCTTGAGTTGGCTTTCGTCGATTGAAACCCTCAACTCACTACTGTCCGGCTATAAA
>PKXK01000168.1 GCA_003132325.1 Acidobacteriaceae bacterium | reverse complement strand
CGACAAACCATCCAGAAAGAAGCCGATCGCCTCCTGGAATCCCTCCACCGTTTGTTTCACAATGTCGCGAACAGGCGGGATGGGTGTATAATTATTTTCGTTTCGATGTCAAAAAGGAAATCCCGGTTAGAAGATCGTCACATGAAATCCGTAATGTCGTGTCTATTGCTGCTGTTCCTTTGCGCGTCCGCAATGGCGGGAGACTGCGTTCTGAAGACTACTAGGGCAGCTTGTCCGGGTAAGGAGAAGGAATCATATTCTAGGTGCAACGGTGCGGCTAGCTGCGACGAACAAATCCAGGCCGATTCTGCGAAGGAATGCGCGGAGAAGGCGATAAAGAGCTGCGACAACAGCCGGCCCGCTATTACCAAGAGTAAAGAAGTATCCGCCACGTTCGATGGAAAACCAGTGGAAGGTGGAAGGAATTTCTGCGCCACCGGCCGCCCCGATTACAACAAGTGCCAGTAGTTGCTACGCGCCGCTGCGCAATCGCGGCAGAGGCTTGGAAAGAGTCGGCGTGAAATTCAAGCCCGGTTGCGCAGCTGTATGATCTGGCCGTTCGTGAATTCCTTAGACGGTCGAGAAGATTTCAATTAAAAGCTGAATTTGCCATGAATTGTTCCGGCACTTTTTCGCCGTGCCCGCTGCGGCAGATGTGAACGGCCAGGAAATCGGCGCTAAGTACTTCTAGAACCCGGACCAGTTAGCAAGAGCTCCAATCAAAGGGCTCCGATCAATGAGAATCGCACAGGTTGCGCCACTTTACGAAAGCGTTCCCCCCAAACTATATGGGGGTACGGAGCGTGTCGTATCGTGGCTTACGGAGGAATTGGTCCGTCTCGGCCACGATGTCACTCTGTTTGCGAGCGGCGACTCCCTGACCGCTGCCCGTCTGGTCCCAGCCTGCAAGAAAGCTTTGCGACTGGATTCGAGCTGCGTGGACCAGTTGGCGCATCACGTGGTAATGCTGGACCAGGTCTTCAGCGAAAAAGAGAATTTCGACTTAATTCATTTTCACGTTGATTACTTGCACTTCCCGTTCAGTCGCCGCCAGCAGATCGCGCATGTCACAACTCTTCATGGCAGACTCGACCTTCCCGATTTAGTGCCCCTTTATCGGCACTTCAGGGACATACCGGTGATCTCAATTTCAGATGCTCAGCGTAAGCCTCTACCTTGGGCGAATTGGCAAGGCACGGTCCATCATGGTTTGCCGCGAGAATCTTTTTCTCTAGGCGGCGGAAAGGGCAGATACCTCGCATTCCTCGGACGGACCTCCCCTGAGAAGGGTTTAGACCAGGCTATCGAGATCGCGAAACGATCTGAAATGCCGCTGAAGATCGCAGCCAAGATCGATCGAGTTGATGTGGAATACTTTGAGACCGTTATCAAGCCGCTGCTGGACCATCCCCTCATTGAGTTCATCGGCGAAATTGGCTATCCAGAGAAAAACGTGTTCTTGGGCAACGCTGCCGGACTTCTCTTTCCCATCAATTGGCGCGAGCCCTTCGGCTTAGTGATGATAGAGGCCATGGCTTGCGGCACGCCGGTGATTGCTTACCCGCTGGGTTCCGTTCCAGAGGTCATGCAAGAGAGAGTCACAGGATTTATCGTGCCTGACTTGGAGCGCGCTGTAAAAGCAGTGAAGAGACTTGGAGAAATCGACAGAAGGAAATGCCGACGGTACTTTGAACAGCATTTTACCGCCGAGCGCATGGCGCAGGATTACTTGAACATTTACCAACGGCTGGTTCGAAGGGAATCCTCATCAATCACCGTTTCCGACGGAGTTCTCAGTTGGATGAAGATGGCGTGACCCAGCAGTACTACATAGCTACGAAGTCATCGCCTGCTGATGACCGCGCCCGAGTTCTAAAATACGGCGGACTGTTCTCCGTGTTCGACCGTGTGGGGGATATCCACACGTCCGGACTGGGCGAGCAAGGACTTTTCTTTCAAGGCACCCGTCACCTTTCGGAGCTTCTCCTTCGCCTATGGGATGCTCGCCCATTGCCTCTTAGTTCCACCATTGAGACAAACAACTTTCTCTTCACCGCCGACCTCACCAATCTCGACGTCTCCCACCTCGATGGAGTTGCCATACCTCGAGGCACGCTCCACCTGCAGCGGTCCAAATTCCTGTGGCACGATGTCTGCTATGAGGAGTTCGCGTTCGTTAATTACGGCCTTTCACCCCTGTTGCTGCCATTCAGCATGACATTTGGCGCCGACTTCGCCGACATCTTCGAAGTGCGTGGTATGCACCGGCAAAAGAAAGGGCAGCGATTGGAAGACCAAGTTGAGAAGGACCTGGTGCTGCTCTCGTATGAAGGTCTGGACAACACAATTCGTCAGACTCGCATTCAATGCGATCCCGTCCCCGAAACTATTTCGGCGTCGGAACTGCAGTTCGAAGTACATCTCCAGCCGAGACAGAAGGCGATCTTCCATTTAGCAATTTCTTGCGACTCCCGCGCCGTCCACGATTCGATTGGCTATTGCAGCGCGATAGTTTCTGCCAGGGGCGAACATAAAACGGCCGCTGAAACTTTTCCGCTGATTTACAGTTCAAATTCTCGTTTTAGTGATTGGATCAGACGTTCAGTTGCCGACGTCCAGATGATGATGATCGGCAACCCCGAAGTGAATTATCCCTACGCCGGAGTACCGTGGTTCAGTACGGTCTTTGGGCGGGACGGAATCATTACGGCTCTCGAAATGCTTTGGCTCAGCCCCTGGATCGCCAAAGGCGTTCTACAGTATTTGGCGGGGACGCAGGCAAAAGAGTTCAATCTAGCGAATGAAGCCGAGCCCGGCAAGATCTTGCACGAAATGCGCAGTGGAGAGATGGCTGCTCTGGGTGAAGTCCCGTTCGGGCGCTATTACGGGAGTGTGGACGCGACTCCTCTCTTCATTGTGCTGGCCGGCTCATATTACGAGCGGACGGGTGATCGCGAGTTTCTGCAGCAGTTGTGGCCGCACATCGAGCTCGCGCTGCAATGGATCAACAAATTCGGAGATATGGATGGCGATGGCTTTGTGGAGTACGCACAACGCTCCAGCAAGGGTTTGGTTCAGCAGGGTTGGAAAGACTCGAATGACTCAGTTTTCCACGCTGACGGAACATTGGCGGAAGCGCCGATCGCTTTATGCGAGGTGCAGGGTTACGTGTACGCCGCCAAACTGGCAGCGGCCCGACTGAGCGAAATGTTGGGTGACAAAGAGAAATGCAGCGCCCTCGAGTCTGAGGCAGAAAAACTTCGCGTAAACTTTGAAGAGGCTTTTTGGTGCGACGATCTGTCTACCTACGCGTTGGCGCTCGATGGGCACAAAAAGCGGTGCCGAGTGCGAACATCGAATGCTGGGCACTGCCTGTACGCTGGAATCGCCAGTTCTGACAGGGCTCGGTTGGTCGCAGAAACGCTGTTGGGCTCGGATTCCTTCAGTGGCTGGGGGGTCCGCACTGTCGCTGCGGGGCAAGCTCGTTACAATCCACTCTCTTACCACAACGGTTCCATCTGGCCGCATGACAACTCCATCGTTGCGAGCGGCCTCGCGAAATACGAATGTAAGGACATGGCGGGTCGAATCCTGCTCGGCCTGCTCGACGCGAGTAGGTGGGCGGATCTTGGCCGTCTTCCTGAATTGTTCTGCGGACTCGATCGTCGTCGCGGCGAAGGCCCCACGCTTTATCCCGTCGCTTGCTCGCCCCAGGCCTGGGCGGCGGGAGCAGTATTCTTATTGGTTCAGGCTTGCTTGGGAGTTTCCATTCAGGGGGCCAGCAGCCGGATTCTGTTTGATCGTCCCTACCTGCCAGAGGGCATCCCGCAGTTGTGGATCAAGGGTCTTCACACCAGCAAGGGTTCTGTGGATGTATTTTTCGAACGCCGAAATGATGCCGTGCGAGTCGAGGTTACGGACCAACAAGGCGAGATCGAAGTAGTCGCCACACCGTCCGCCGAGGCCCTAAACATAGTGTAGAAATCATGGCCCCAGTGGGTGAAGTTTCCCCGGTGTGGATTTCTCTGCACACTACGCCTTTGCCAGGTCGGTTCGGTGTAGGAGGCTTCGGGCGTTTGGGCGGCATGTACTGTGTCGTCTGCGAACTTCCGAGAGCCTTGAGCCGAACGCCCCGGATGGAGATCCCCCTCCGCCCCAAAAGTCTGCCCCGAGGCGTTTCCGATCAAGGCTAGCGACCACTCGGGAGTTGGCACTCTCCTTCTGCTGCCGTCGCGAGGGCGAGTCGCGGCGGATTGATCTCGT
>PKXK01000083.1 GCA_003132325.1 Acidobacteriaceae bacterium | reverse complement strand
GGAAGATGCCGCCTTCGTCGGGAGGGTGCAGACCGGGCGCGACCAGCGGGGAACGGGCTGGTTCGGCTTTCCGTTCGGCATCAAGTTCCTTGTCTAGGTCGACCGCTTCCGGAGCGAGCTTGCCCTGCTCACGGCCTTGTTCAAATTTATCGGTGGCCTCCCAGTCGATCAGCGCTTTCGGGACTTCCTCCCACTCGCCCCGCTCGGCGCTGAAATAGCGGACGCGTTCGCCGTGAATCTCATACTTGGTGACGGACTGGTAGGAGCCATCTTTCAGGATGAGGCGTTGGGCCTGAGTTTGGGCGGAAGGCTGCGACAGGCAAGGCAAAACCAACGCCAGGATTGCTGCCGCGAGAAGTCCCGTCCTGCCGAAGCCCGTTCTAAACACAAATAACTTCATGCCGCGGAACATTATCGGCCTTTTCTTATGCTTCGGAAAGGTTAGATGCTGTCCCGTGCGCAGATGAACAACTCACCACGGAGGCACAGAGTCACAGAGAAAATCCAAACTGGGGAAGACCCAAGAATCGCACTTCTCTGTGTCTCCGTGACTCTGTGGCAAAAAAGTTGTTTCTACGAGCTGTTTCTGCGAGATTGACACAGGCTTCTGGAGTCTCTACGCTGAATTGCATGGAAGTGAGAATCACGCCTGATCTCGAGGCCAAACTTGCCCGCCTCGCTACGGAGCGGGGACGGGACCCTCGGGCGCTCGTGCGGGAGGCGATCGAAAGGCTCGTCGACTACGACGAGTGGTTCCTCCGCGAAGTAGAGGCCGGTCTGGCCGCGGCCGACCGGGGCGAATTGATTGACCATCAAGACATCGGCAAGTTGATCAACCGCCGGTATCCTGGCTGATGCGTGTCCGATGGGCGGAGCCGGCCGCGCGTGATCTTACCAATGTCTGCGATTACACAGAACAACACCACGGACCCGGAAGCAGCGCGCAAATTGGCGTTGCGTGTATACGAAGCGATAGGCTCGCTTCCCCAGTTTCCGCATCTTGGCCGTTTGGGACGTAAGCCAGGCACTCGCGGGCTTGTCTTACCTGGCTTACCCTTCCTTGCCGTTTATCGCGTTCGCAAAGACGTTATCGAAATCGCCCGCATTTTGCATGGCGCGCAGAAGTGGCCCTAGTGGCCTCCGCCTCACCGGATAGCTGACAGCCGCTTTTTCCACATTCCATTCCGGAAAGACTTCTGCCATAATTGATCGTGCACCCCAGCCCGCACAATTTTCCAAACAAAATTAAAGCGAGGAAGCGATGTCGGCCAAGTACATTTTTGTAACCGGTGGTGTGGTGTCTTCATTGGGCAAGGGACTGGCGGCGGCTTCCATCGGATGCCTGCTCGAAAGCCGCGGCCTCAAAGTCAACCTGATGAAGTTCGATCCCTACTTGAACGTCGATCCGGGGACGATGTCGCCGTTTCAGCACGGCGAAGTTTTTGTCACCGACGACGGCGCCGAAACCGATCTTGACCTCGGCCACTACGAACGTTTCACCCACGCCAAGCTTTCTCGCGATAACAACTGGACTACCGGCAAGATTTACGAGCAGATCATCGCCAAGGAGCGCCGGGGCGATTATCTGGGCAAGACCGTGCAGGTCATTCCGCACGTCACCAACGAAATCAAGGCGGCGGCGAAAAAAGTCGCGCAGGACGTGGACGTGATGATCGCCGAAATCGGCGGCACCGTGGGCGATATCGAGTCGCTGCCCTTCATCGAAGCCATCCGNNCAGCACTCCGTTAAAGAATTGCTCAGCGTCGGAATTCAGCCGGATATTCTGCTCTGCCGTACCGACCGTTACCTTTCGAAGGAGATCAAGTCGAAGATAGCGCTGTTCTGCAATGTCGAAGAAGAAGCCGTGATCACGGCGAAGGACGTTGCCTCCATCTACGAAGTGCCGGTGTGTTTCGCGCATGAAGAGGTGGACACGCTGGTCCTGCGCCGCCTCAAACTGGAAGCGAAAGATCGCGATCTGTCGAAGTGGAACGAGCTGGTGCACCGCGTCTACAACCCGAAGGATGTGGTTCGAATCGGCATTGTAGGAAAGTACGTGGAGTATGAGGACAGCTACAAGTCGCTGAAGGAAGCGCTGGTGCACGGCGCTCTGGCCCATAACCTGAAGCTGGAAGTGAGTTGGATCGAAGCTGAAGGCTTGGAGACTACCGACAAAGCCGATAAGAGTTATGAAACACAACTGGAAGACTACGACGGCTTGCTCGTGCCCGGTGGATTCGGCAAGCGCGGCATTGAAGGCATGTTGAAGGCGATCCAGTACGCGCGCGAGAAGCATGTGCCGTACTTCGGAATTTGTCTGGGTATGCAAACGGCGTGCGTTGAATATGCGCGCAACGTCTGCGGATTGGCGGATGCCAACTCGAGCGAGTTCGATCAGGCAACTCCGCATCGCGTGATCTACAAGCTGCGCGAGTTGCGCGGCGTGGAAGACTTGGGCGGCACCATGCGCCTGGGAGCATGGCCATGCAAGATCGAGCCGGGAACGCTGGCGTCCAAGGTGTACGGCCAGACCGAGATCAGCGAGCGCCACCGGCATCGTTACGAGTTCAACCGCGAGTATGAAGAGCCGATGGTCGCGGCCGGGCTGCGCATTTCCGGTTCGACTCCGGACGGCACTTACGTAGAGATGGTGGAGATTCCCGGTCATCCGTTCTTCCTCGGGTGCCAGTTCCATCCGGAATTCAAATCGAAACCGCTGGAACCGCATCCGCTGTTTAAGGCGTTCGTGGGCGCTGCCTACGAACACGGGCAGAAAAAGAAAGAGCGGAAAGACGCGGCGGTAGTCGAGATGTTCATGCGGCCGGAAAAAGTGGGGAGAAGATAGAGAAATTTGTAATTTGGTAATTTGTAATTTGTAATTTAAGAACCTACGGTTTTGGGGTTGTGGGCGGATGTAGATTACCAATTACAAATTACCCATTACAAATTCTTTGACCTCATCCTTCCAAATCGATAACGTGCGCGTCGGCGCCGGCGATCTGTTCCTCATTGCCGGGCCGTGTGTGATTGAGAGTGAAGAGCACGCCCTGCGCATGGCGGAGATCGTCAAGGGCGTGGCGCGTTCGCTGAACTTTCCGTTCATCTTCAAAGCCTCGTACGACAAGGCGAACCGCACCTCGATCCGCAGCTATCGNNGTGGACGTGCTGCAGATCCCCGCATTCCTCTGCCGGCAGACCGATCTGATCGTGGCGGCCGCGCTCAGCGGGCGTCCGGTCAACATCAAGAAGGGCCAATTCGTTTCGCCCTGGGACATGAAGCACGCCGTCGACAAGTGCCGCGATGCCGGCAACAGCCAGGTGTTTGTGACCGAGCGCGGCTCGAGTTTCGGCTACAACAATCTAGTCGTGGACATGCGCTCGCTGGCCATCATGCGCCATTTCGCGCCGGTGGTGTTTGACGCGACACATTCCGTGCAACTGCCGTCGGCTTCGCACGGGGATGAAGACCTGCCCGCGATGAGCGGAGGACAGCCGGAGTTTATTCCGGTGCTTTCGCGCGCGGCGGTGGCGGCGGGTGTGGACGGCGTGTTCATGGAAGTCCACGACAACCCGAAAGAAGCGAAAAGCGACGGCGCGAACGCGCTCGACACCCGCAACCTGCGCGCGGTGTTGAAAGAATTACAGGCAGTGAAAAAGGCGCTGGACGCCGCGCACGCGACACCCTAACATCCATTCCTGAATCTGCTACCATTCCCGCGTCATCTGAATCTCATCCCTATGCATTGGTGGGCCTCGATCTTCGGCATTGTTCTGATCTTCATCATCCTGATGGATGCGTTTGAGACCGTTGTCTTGCCGCGGCGCATCAAGCGCAGTTTTCGCATCACGGGTTGGTTCTACCGGAATAGCTGGGGCCTCTGGACCAGAGTGGGGCGGCATATCAAGTCCGCCAACCGGCGTGAAGGCTTCCTGGCGTACTTTGGGCCGCTGTCGCTGATCCCGTTGATGGGCTTTTGGGCGCTCGGGCTGATTTTTGGATTCGCCTGCGTGCAGTACGGACTGGGCGAACATCTGACGCTCGCCAACGAAAAAATCACGTTTGGGAAAGTACTCTATCTGAGCGGCGAAACGTTCTTCACGCTGGGCTATGGGGACATCACGCCCAACAACGCTGCCGCGCGTGCCCTGGCCGTGATGGAAGCGGGCATGGGATTCGCGTTCCTCGGAGTCGTGATCGGGTATCTGCCGGTGATCTACAATTCGTTTGCCGCGCGCGAGATTGAAATTTCGCTGCTTGATGCGCGCGCCGGATCGCCGCCGAGCGCCGCCGAATTTCTAAGCCGGTTGGGATGCTGCCCTGAACAAACCGTGCTCGACGAAATTTTTCGCGACTGGGAGCGCTGGTGCGCCGACCTCCTATCGAGCCACATTTCCTATCCGGTGCTGGTTTTCTTCCGATCGCAGCACAGCAACCAATCCTGGTTGAGCGCTTTGACGGTCATGCTCGATGTTACGTCGCTCGTCATGACGGGAGTCGACGGCATCCACCCCGACCAGGCCAAGCTCACGTTTGCCATGGCGCGGCACGCCGCCGTCGATCTCGCCCAGGTGGTGAAAGCGCAATACAGTCCAGATGATGCCGACCGGCTCAAGGCAGAAGATCTAACTCGTTTGCGAGCGGCACTCGCTCAGCATGGCGTGAGTCTCAGCGGTACTGTAAGCGATGGTGCGGACGTGCCGGAACGGCTGGCGGAACTTCAGGCACTCTACGAGCCTTATTTGCACGCGATCGGTCGCCGGCTTCTGATGGCGCTGCCGCCGTGGGTCCCCACGGATCGGAAGAAAGATAACTGGCAGGGCAGTCCGTGGGACCGCGCCATTCAGGCGCGAGCGATGGAACATCCGGGACACGCGCGGCGTGCGGCGGACGATCACTTCTGAAATGATCGGGTGATCGGGCCATCGGGTGATCGGGTCATCTGGGGTTGTTGGTGTAAAGGCGATTTTGCGACAGCTACTGGAAGAGTGAACGATGTTGTTTCGTCTCTTGGCTTTCAAAAGCTTCTCGCTTTTTCAGATCATCGCCTTTAAGCGCACCATACGCGTCTGGGAAGTAAAACCTCAACCGCTCCAGCGCCGGATTAACAAATCGTTCCGTATATCCAGCTCGGGTAATTTGTTTTGGACGATTCGCTGCGTGAATGTCTTCTAGAAGAGACCGACGAAGAGTTTCCGCATCCGCGTTGCCCCAGTCTTTTCTAACCTTTTCAGCGAGTACCGGAGCTTCAATAGGCGAGTTCACCACCAATCCCCCACTCGGCTGATAGCGCACGGCGAGCAAGCTGCGGTTCACGATTTGCCCAATGAGCACAAAGCAGACATCTGCAACCTTCACCGTGTACCGGCCACTAAAGTCCTTCTCCATTGGCGAAGGCCCGCGTATCAAATGTGGCACACGGGAGTCATATTCGTCACTGAAGTACATAAACATGAAGGCGTCCACGCCGACTTGACTTCCGGATGGATCATTGCCCACTTCAAGTTTAGTTGCCCTTTTGTCATCGAGGTGCTTAATCAATTCTGGTAATGCAACGGCGCCGCGCCGCACCAACTCGCTCATTTGGGGTGGTACTTTGGGTGGTGCAACTCCTAGCACACCGCCCTGAAATGAGCCGGGAGAGTTATCCACAATGAATCCCTCGTATATCGCCGCGCTGTTAATTCCCGGCGATTGCGCGTCGATCTGGGCCAAGTCGTCAATGAGTTCCGTCACCGATTTCCGGGAGTAGTTACCGCTGACGGCAGGAATTCCGTACGCGCTCATAGCAGAAGCGACAAGAAAAACTACAATCAACTTTGCGGTACCGAGCATCTCTCTGGGGAACATGGGAAGAGTTTACATCGTAACTGTCGTTAGCACGTTCTCACCAATGGAGGATTGCCGGTGGGATTGCAGTGGCCTTGTGTGGAGATCACCCGATGACCCGATGCTCTGCTCCTTCTGCTAACATTCCTCCTTCGTGAAGCACATAGGCGAATACGAGCTACGCCTCGTGGCCGAGGCCTTGCGGATGGTACCCGGCCCACTTGCGGGTCCGATGGCCGTAAACTTCGACTTACCCTGGTGCGCAGGAGGCACGCGTGGACTTTAGCATCGTCGCAGCCGCAGCGGTCTTCTTCGTAGTTGTGGGAATTCTGCTGTATTCGATCATCCTGTACAACGAGCTGGTGCGTTTGCGGAATGACAATGACCGCGCCTGGGCCAACATCGACGTATTGCTCAAACAGCGGCACGACGAGATTCCCAATCTGGTGGAGACGGTGAAAGGCTACATGCAGCATGAGCGCCAGACCTTGGAGGCGGTCACCCAGGCCCGCGCCGCCTCGATCAGCGCCGCCAGCATCGGGCAGAAGGCCCAGGCCGATTGGATGCTGACGGGCGCGCTGCGCGGACTGTTCGCCGTGGCGGAAAATTATCCGCAGTTAAAAGCCAACGAAAATTTCCTTCGTCTGCAAAACCGGATTTCTGAACTGGAAGAACGGATCGCCGATCGCCGTGAATTTTTCAACGACGATGTCAGCACCTACAACACCCGCATCCGCCAGGTACCTGAAGTTCTTCTCGCCTCCCTGATGGCCCTAAAGCCGCGAGAATTTTTTAAAGTGTCGGACGGAGACCGGAAGCTGGTAGAAGTGGGCTTGGTGAAGGAACGAGGCGGCGTATAAGCTCGGCGCGGCGGGCGAGACGCTCGCCCCTTCGACTTCGCTCAGGGCAGGCTCCCAGCCGCCGAGACGGCGGCGCCACAATCGGACCGCGATCGCCCGATCACCCGATGTTGTGGTTCCTTCTGCTAACATTTCCCCTTCATGAAGCATGTGGGCGAAAACGTGGTGCGTATCGAGGCCGAGGCGTTGCGGGCGCTGGCCGATCGGCTTGCGGGCCCGATGGCCGCGGACTTCAACCGGGCTCTCGATCTGCTCTTCGACTGTCGCGGCCGGGTGGTCGTGACCGGGATGGGGAAGAGCGGGCTGATCGCTCGCAAGATCGCAGCTACGTTGAGTTCGACTGGGTCGCCCGCGCTGTACCTGCATCCGGTCGAGGCGTTGCATGGCGATTTGGGGATGATCGTGCGTGGCGATGTTGTGCTGGCGCTTTCGGCCAGCGGCGAGACGGAAGAAATTCTGCAGCTGCTGGCGACGATTAAGCGGCTGCAGGTTCCGCTCATCAGCATGACTTGCGACGACCTGGCGGAAAGCCTAGCGGGCGGGGGCGCCCGCTCCACACTTGCTTCTACTCTCGCATCTTCGGCCGACGTTGCTTTGGACTGCTCGATTTCCCAGGAGGCTTGCTCGCTGGGGCTTGCTCCTACCGCTTCCACCACGACCATGCTTGCCCTGGGCGATGCTTTGGCGGTGGCGCTTTCGGAAAAACGCGGGTTCAAGGAAGAAGACTTTGCCAACCTGCATCCTGGCGGCAAGCTGGGTAAACGGCTGGCGCGAGTCGAATCGTTAATGCACTCGGGAGACGCGGTTCCGCGGGTTACGGCGCAGACGAAGATGCCGGACGTGATTTACGAAATGTCGCGCAAGAAGCTGGGCATGACGGCGGTGGTCGAGGGCGACCGTCTGCTGGGGGTGATCAGCGATGGCGATCTGCGGCGGTTGCTCGGGCAGCGCGGCAAAGATGCGCTCGACCTCGCGGCCGAGGATTGCATGACGCGCAATCCCAAGACCATCGGCGCGCAGGAGTTCGCCGCCACTGCGCTCGCGCGCATGGAAGAGATGAAGATTACGTCGCTGGTTGTGGTGGATGGCGATCAGCGCTTGCTGGGGATCGTGCACCTGCACGATCTGTGGGGCACGGAGATGGTGTAACCGTGGCGATTTCACCAACACCGCATCTGGCCGCCAGGGTAGCGTTCTACGCGGTCATCGTCTGCTGGTGGATATTTGGCCTGACGTTCTGGCTGCGAAAACGTCCGCCCCGAGCCCGCGAGGCGAAACGCGATTGGACTTCGCTAATCGGGTTGTCGTTGCAAGCCGCAGGCTACCTCTGCGTCTGGTCTTTTCCCCTGCGGCAGAAACAATTTTCGCGGGTCGCGGCCGGATCGCCGGCGGTGGAATGGGGCTTGGCGGTGCTGACCGTGGCTATGGCCGTCGCTTCGGTGTGGCTGGTCAACGCTGCCGCGCGGCGTTTGGGGAAGCAATGGGCTCTGGCTGCGCGCCTGGTGGAGGGCCACACCCTCATTCAGGGCGGGCCTTATCGTTTCGTGAGGAACCCCATCTACACGGGCATGTTTGGCATGCTGCTGTCTACCGGACTGGTTGCACGCCAGTGGTTCCCGCTGCTGGTTGCGATCGTGTTGTTCATTCCCGGAACCTACATCCGGATTCGCAGTGAAGAGCGGTTACTGCGGCAGGCCTTTGGCCCGGAGTTCGAAGCGTATGCGCGCAATGTGCCCGCGCTGATCCCGGGCATCTACTGAGAGCATCCGAGGCCGGCGTCGTCGGCCGCACGGTTCTAGCGCAGGCCTGGGGCTGGAGGGGTATACCCCCTCCCCCTCCCCTCTATTGGAATCATGGAGTTACGGGCTAATATGGGATAAATCTTTGAGTTTAAATGGTTTATAGGCAAAATATTCCAGAATAAAGGACTTAGCTCGAATCATCGAGCGGAGCCAAAAACAAAAGGCGCGGGAGATCCGCGCCCTTTTCAACTCTATAGTTCAATTATATCAATTTCATCCTGCCGGGCGGACAATCTCCACGGGTTTATTTTCTTTGTCGAATCAACGGCATACCGGGAAAAGCGCCAAAACAGGGACTTGACAAAGTTTTTCGACGGCGCGGAACAGAGGGCGGGTCAGGCCCGGCTCTCCACAATCTTTCTTTCTAGCGATACCGTTCTTGCATGAAATCGGCGATCGCGGCGTAGGCGGCGGTCAGCGTCTTTTCGTCGGGCAGGAACACGATGCGGAAATGCTTCGTTCCGGGACGCTGGCCGAAACCGGAGCCGTGTACGACCGTTACGTACTTCTGGCGAATGAGTTCGGTGACGAAGACGTCGTCGCCTTCCGGGATGTCGATCCGGGGATAGGCGTAGAAAGCACCGCGCGGCTCGACACAACTTACGCGCGGAGTTTCGCGGCACCACTGCATGGTCAGATCGCGGCGGCGGCGCAGTTTGCGCTTGACTTCGACGAGGTGATCTTGCGGGCCTTCGAGCGCGGGCTTGATCGCGTATTGCTCGGGGTGGTTGGCGCAGAGGCGCGCCCGCAACAGTTTGTTTACGCCTTCGAGATAAGGCTTGATGACCGAGGCTTCGCCGCTGGCAATACCCCATCCGATGCGCCATCCGGGNNGGCCATGGCAACGTGCGCGTCGTCGGTTTCCCCATCGATGATCAGTTTGTCGTAAATCTCATCGGCAAAAACGACGAGATTGTGTTGGCGCGCGAGTTCGGCTATCTGCTCGAGCATCTTGCGGGTGCAGAGCGAGCCGGTGGGATTGTTGGGATTGATCAGCACAATCCCGCGCGTCCGGGGCGTGATCTTTCTCTTGATGTCGTCGAGATCGGGCTGCCAGCCGTCTTCTTCGTTCAGGTAATACGTATTCAGTCCGATTTCGAACTTCGCGAGAACCGCGGAGTAGAGCGGATAGTCGGGGCAGGGAGTCAGCAGGTTGTCGCCCGGATTGAGCAGCGCGGCCAGGCAGATATCCACCGTCTCGCTGACACCCGAGGTTACGAAGACATCCTGAATGTTGGTGATGCCTTTGCGCGCGGCCTCGCCGCGGATGGCGTCGAGCGCTTCCTTGATGCCCGAAGATGGAGAGTATCCATTCTTACCGTCGCGCATGGCTTGATAGACGGCTTCGATCATGTGGGCGGGCGTCTGGAAGTCGAAGTTGAGCGGGTCGCCGATGTTGAGGGGCAGAATTTTGTGTCCCTGGCGGGCTACGTCGTCGGCGACGCAGGCCAGGTCGCGAATGGCGTAGCGGACGTTTTCCAGGCGGGCGGCGGGGGTGATTTCGCGGGTTTGAGTCACAGGCATTGAGCGCTCCCAGAAGCATTGAACCGCAGAGATCGCAGAGTTCGCAGAGAAATCGGAAAACAACAAACTCTGCGCTCTCTGCGTCCTCTGCGGTTGATGAGTCTTACTCCACCCGATCGATCTGCGCCTTCTGCAGCTTGTCGGAGTAATCGACGTAGACGGCTTTCCACTCGGTGTAGAAATCGATCGCGCCTATGCCGCCTTCGCGGTGTCCGTTGCCAGTGGCCTTGGTGCCGCCGAAGGGCAGGTGAACTTCCGCGCCGATGGTGGGAGCGTTGATGTAGGTGATGCCCGCCTCGAGATCGCGAACGGCCGCAAACGCTTTGTTCACATCCTTCGTATACAGAGACGACGAGAGCCCGTACTCGATGTTGTTGGCGATTTCGATGGCATCTTCCGTGTTGTCGCAGGGGATGATCGAAACCACGGGGCCGAAGATTTCTTCCTGCGCAATGCGCATCTTGGGATCGACGTTGGTGAAGACGGTGGGTTCGAGGAACCAGCCATGCTGATATTCGCCCTGGTCGAGACGATGGCCGCCGGTGACCAGCTTTGCGCCTTCCGACTTTCCAATCTCGATGTAGCTCAAATCGGTTTTGAGCTGGTTCTCGTTAATCGCCGGACCCATCTCGACGGTTTCGTCGAGGCCGTTGCCGACTTTGATTTTCTTGGCGCGCGCTACGAATTGTTCGACGAATTCGCGGTAGACGCCTTTCTGCACGATGATGCGGCTGGTGGCGGTGCAGCGCTGTCCGGTGGTGCCGAAGGCGCCCCAGAGTCCGCCTTCGATGGCGAGGTCGAGATTGGCGTCGTCGAGCACGATCATCGGATTCTTGCCGCCGAGTTCTAGCGAACAGTGTTTGAAGGTCTTGGCGGCCGTGGCGCCCACGATTCTGCCGACCTCCGAAGAGCCAGTGAGCGAGATGGCACGGACCACCGGATGCTCGGTCAACGGCGTGCCGACTTCGGAGCCGAAGCCGGTCACAATGTTGATCACGCCTTTCGGAATGCCCGCGTCGGTCAGCGCCTGCACCAGGTTGAAGGTGGAAAGCGGAGTGTCCTGCGCCGGCTTGATCACGCACGTGTTGCCGCAGACAACGGCGGGCAGCAGCTTCCACGACGAGATGGCCATCGGGAAATTCCAGGGCGTGATCATGCCGCAGACGCCGATGGGCTGGCGGACGGCCATGGCGAACTTGTTGGGCAGCTCGGACGGCACGGTGGGGCCGAAGAGGCGGCGGCCTTCGCCGGCGTTGTAGTAGGCGGCGTCGATGGCTTCCTGGACGTCGCCGCGAGTTTCTTTCAGCACCTTGCCCATTTCGCGGGTCATGTCGCGGGCATGGTCTTCCTTGCGCTCAATCAGAATCTCGGCAGCGCGAAAGACCATCTCGGCGCGGCGGGGCGCGGGCACCAGACGCCACTTGGCAAACGCGCGCTTGGCCGCATCCACGGCGGCGTCTACGTCGGCCTTGTTCGAGCGCTGGAAGGTGGCGACGACTTCGCGGGTGTCGGCGGGGTTGCGGTCTTCGAAAGTTCGTCCGCTGACGGATTCGACCCACTCGCCGTCAATGAAATTCTTGCAAACCTTGGTTTTAGTGGTGCCGCCCGCGATGGCCGGGCTGGTCAGGGTATCGGTCGCCATGGAAGCCTCCTGGGATTAGTGCAGAACTTCCATGCTAACAACCGGGGTGAAGACGGGCAAGCGCGGGGCCAACGGGGGTGAGCGTGCCATGCGCTCGGGGGTTGGGATATTTCACGGATGGCCGCCCACTCGTCCGGGAACCCTGACGAGCCCGGCCCTCGTCTCCCAAAAACTACTCCATCTCAAATGCTAGCCACTGCAATCCCCCTCCCCGCTCCACCTGCAGCACAACCGGATCGCGCCGCTTGATCTGCTTCAGGGCCGTGCGGAGAGAGCTCAAGGAATCGATCGGTATCTGGTTTATGCTGTGGATAACATCTCCAGTTTCCAGACCCGTGGCGGAGCTCATGAAATCTGCCACTCGTGCCACCACAACGACGCCCGAGGGATTGCGCAGCGTGCCCAACATCGAACGCAACTTATCGTCCAAGTCGAGCCCCAGTATCCCTAGCCGGGAAACCAGGTTGTCGCGTGGATTGGCTAGGTCCGGGAGAGCGTCCATGGTATCTTTCATCTCCAGCACGGGAATGAAAAGCGTTTTTCGCTCTGTCCCACGGAGCACTTCGAGCTTAAGCACTTCATCTAAAGGATGGAGATAGAGAGCAGCGGTGAAGGCCGGCAGCGTACCGATACGGCGGCCATCCGCGCTGACTACGATATCCCCGATCTTCAGGCCCGCTGCCTCAGCAGGACCTCCCGGGGTCACGTCATCGATGACAACCCCCCAATTTTGCGCGAGGCCCAATCCTTTGGCCAGGTTGTCGTTGATCGTTTGAGCGCCCGCCTTGACCTCGACGCGATGCACGTGCCCATACTTACGCAGGCTCTCATAGACGAACTGCACGATTCGTGCCGGGATGGCAAACCCGAGTCCTTCGCTTCCACCCCCGGCGGAGAAAATAAAAGTGTTAATCCCTACCACGTAGCCGTCGGCATCCACCAGTGGGCCGCCGCTGTTGCCGGGGTTGATGGGAGCGTCGGTTTGAATGTAAACCATCGGACGGCTCGGATCTGCCTGTCTCGCAACGGAACTTACTACGCCCATGGTCACGGAGTTCTCAAGTCCTTCAGGACTGCCGAGTGCAAACACTAACTGTCCTTGATGCACCGGCCGGCGGCTGCCCAGCGAAAGGGTGGGTAAGCCAGTCTGCTCGATCTTGAGTAGGGCAAGGTCAGTCTCCTTGTGCATGCCGATGAGTCGTGCCTCCACGATTCGCTGTTTGCCCGGGGGCACAATCTGGTCGGGAAAATCCACCGACGGCATGGGCAGAGCTACGTGGATACTCTGCGCCCCCTCGACCACGTGAGCGTTGGTGATAATGTAGCCGTCCGCGTTCACGATCACTCCTGAACCGATCGCATGTTCGCGGGTTACGAGCGCCGTTTGACCGTGATTGTTCTCTTCCAGAGTCCCATAGCCGGTGACCAGAATTTGAACCACCGCAGGGGAAATCCGGGCGGTGAGCTGCTCGATCGCGGAATCGAGTTGCTGCAGCACCGCTGGCGGTTCCGCAGGCCGGGTTCCGATCTCCTTGGCCTTGTCAAGATCCGGCTGCGCCATTCCATCACCGGCAGCGAAAGCGGTCGCCGTCGCCGTCGGTTGCCCAAAGCTCGGCACTGCAAACCACAGGGCGCACAAGCATGCGACCAGACTAAGAAGCGAGACGCGGAACTGGCCTTTCCACCCGCAAGCTGGGAAGAGCATAGCGATACACTCCTTGGACTGACCTCGATCGACTCATGACCCAGATTATGATCGCGCCGGAATGGAATAAAAGCGAGTTCTTCTATTGAAGATTCAGAATGACTTGACCCCGAGATGGCAGCCTTACCACCTTGCGATGGGGCCCGAATGACGGGCAAGTCCGAAGCAACTGGGAACCCAAACCGGCCTTCACGCTGCAAAAGCCCTTACCTGAGGTGTTGCCCGGTTGGCGAGGCGCCTGCTTCCCCGCGTGGTCACTTTCGTAACCCTTTTCCCCCTGACCCAAGTTTAATGCCCATCCCGGCAGAGATATGATGGTCACAGATTGAGAGATATCCAGAACTCTCAGAATTTTGCAGTGAGGTTGGCGCGAGTTCGTGTCAAATCAAAATAAGCCGGGACTCTATGTCGCCTGGAAGACGGTGACCTATCGCAGCGTGATCATGGCGCTGCTGGGCGCGGCGGTGATTTTTGGCGCGGTGATGTACGCGGCGTTTCCGAAATTCACCAACTCGACGGTGAAGGCGGCGGGGCGTCTCACGTCGCTCTTCCTGGAAAGAGTTGCGGGTCTTGCGCCTCCGCTGAAGGGGCCGTCGCCGTCGGTTTCGCAACAGGCGCACTTCACGGCGCTCGATGGCACGATCCGAGTAAGGAAAAGCGATGGCAATAGTTGGATCAACGCCGACTACAATGTGCCACTCGAAAAAGGCGACGTGGTGCAGACCGGCGCGGAGGGCATGGCCAAGATCGTTTTCAACGACGGCACCAACTACACCGTGAAACAGGATTCGTTGATCGTGATCGAAGAGAACTCGGCCAACGATCAGCAACAGACCAGTGTGTCGGTGGCGGTCACGACCGGCACGGTCGACCTGACTACGGCGACCTATGTGCAGGGTTCGAAGTCGCAGGTGATTGTGGCGGGCGCGAAGGCTTCGTTGGCTCCGGATTCGGCGGCCATGGTGCACAATAATCCCAAGGACGATCAGCATGAAATACTGGTCAAGAAAGGCAGCGGCGAAATCGAGCGGAATGGAGAAGCGGTTCACCTGTCAAGTTGGGAGAAGGTGAGTTTCCAAAACGAATCGAAGACCATGGAACGGGTCACGGAAATCGGTCCGCCAACGCCCATTACACCGGGAAACATGATGCCGGTTTTCATTAACGATGGGGAGAAGTCGAAGGAAGTGGAGTTTGCCTGGACGCCGATGGCGAACGCCGCCGTATATCGGCTGCGGATTTCGCATAACCCTTATTTTTCGTCGCTGTTGCTGGACCGTAAGGTGGAGACGCCGAGTGTCGTCGTGACCGGTCTGCCCGCCGGCGCTTACTATTGGTCCATACAGTCCTACGATGCGGCGGGCAAGGCATCGGTCGAGAGCGAAAAAAATCGTTTTACGCTCATTGTCAAGAGCAAGGAAAAAATCGACCTGGCGCTCGACATCGATCCTCTGGTGCAGCACGGACACGTGATCGAGGTGACGGGCAAGACCGAGGCGGGAGCGCGCGTCATGGTGAACGGCAGGGAAGTGCCGATCGTCAGCGACGACGGTACCTTCCACTATTTCACGCCGCCCTTGGCGAACGGGGAGAACGTGGTCACGGTCACGGCGCAGAATTCGAAAGGCGGGGTAAACACGCACCAGGAAAAAGTGGTGATTCAGTAGCGGAATTCGATGTTCAGGGAGATGCCCGGAACCGCCGGTGCCGAAATGACAACCCTGCTCTTGAACATCGAAGTAGAATAGAAGAAACGTAAAGCAGAACCAGCGAGCGGAGAGCGATTCACACGGAAACCGGCAAAGTCTCAAGGTCCAAAGGCGAGACGAATTCCCGGGAAAGAGAAGTATAGCTATGTCAAACAACGGGTTTAGTAACGGCGCAGGGCGTTCGCACAATTTGCGTTCGCTGTTCAGCATGTTTTCGAGCGACCTCGCCATCGATCTCGGGACGGCCAACACGCTGGTATACGCGCGCGGCAAGGGCATTGTGGTCAACGAGCCTTCGATCGTGGCCATCAACAAGAATACCGGCGAGGTCGAAGCCGTGGGCAAAGAAGCCAAGGAGATGCTGGGACGCACGCCCGGCAACATCGTGGCCATCAAGCCTATGAAAGACGGCGTCATCGCCGACTTCAAGGTCACCGAGAAGATGCTGAACTACTTCATCCAGAAGGCGCACAACCGGAAGATGCTGGTGCATCCGCGGATCGTGATCGGGGTGCCTTCGGAAATCACGCAGGTGGAAAAGCGCGCGGTTATGGATTCCGCCTATCGCGCCAAGGCCAGCGAAGTATTTCTGGTGGAGCAGGCCATGGTGGCCGCGATTGGCGCGGGACTGCCGATTACCGAACCCAGCGGCAACATGGTGGTCGACATCGGCGGGGGCACCACCGACATCGCGGTCATTTCGCTCAGCGGCATCGTCTATTCGCGCTCCGTGCGCATGGCCGGCAACCAGATGGACGAGGCCATCATGAATTACCTCAAGCGGAAATATAACCTGCTGGTGGGCGAGCGCACCGCCGAGTCGATCAAAATGGAGATCGGCTCCGCGTATCCGCTCGACAAGCCGCTGACCATGGAAATCAAAGGCCGCAACCTGATCGAAGGCGTGCCCAAAACCATTACGGTGGATGACAGCGAAATCCGCGAATCGCTGAGTGAATGCGTCTCGACCATCATGAATGCGATCCGCGTCGCGCTCGAACGTACGCCGCCGGAACTCTCCGCCGATATCAGCGACCGCGGCATCGTGCTGACCGGCGGGGGCGCGTTGATCAAGAACCTCGACAAGCGCATCCGCGAAGAAACGGGATTACCGGTCTCAATCGCCGACGATCCGTTGTGCAGCGTGGTGCTCGGCACCGGCAAGATGCTCTCCGACTTCAAGTTGCTGAGGAAGATTTCGATCGAGTAGAGCCGCGAGCTTCGAGCTACGAGCTGCGAGCGAAAAGCAGGTCCTTCGCTTCGCTCAGGATGACAATTTTCTTGTGGATGACGAGTTCTGGCAGGACGAAGATTTCTGGCGGGATGACAAGTTCTGGCGGGCGACCAGGCTCAGCGATGGCGGGTTCACTGAGAACTGACAACTGAGAACTGAGAACTGGTGTTATGGACGTCCTCGGACGCTACCGCAATCTGATCGTGCTGGTGGGAGTGTTATTCGCCCAGGTGCTCGGCTTGGCCGTGCAGGTGAAGCGGACGACCGACAGCGAACCGACGCGCCTGATCCGCATCTGGGCGGTGGGCGCGGTGACGCCCCTGGAACGAGTGCTGGTATGGGTTCAGACTTCCACCGGCAACGTCTGGCACAATTACTTCTACCTCCGCGGCGTGCGCGCCGAGAATCGCAACCTCAAAGCGCAAATTGAACGCATGAGCCTGGAGCAGGTGCGGATCAGCCAGGACGCCGATCAGGCGCGGCGTCTGCAAGCGCTGCTCGCCTTCAAGGAACAATTCATTTCCCAAACCATGGCGGCGCAGGTGATCGGGGGGAGTGGCAGTGAGCAATCGCGCTTGGTCTTCATCGACAAGGGCGAGAACGACCACATCAAGCGCGACATGGCGGTCATTACCGCGGATGGCATCGTAGGTAAGGTGTTGAACGTATACTCCTCAACTTCGCAGGTGCTCTTGATCAACGACCAGACCAGCGGAGTGGGCGCGCTGCTCGACAAGACACGGCTGCAAGGCATACTACGCGGCACGCCGGCGGGTGAAGTGATGCTCGAAAAGGTGATGAGCGACGAAAACGTGCCCCCCGGAGAAATGGTTCTGACCAGCGGCGGAGACGGTATATTCCCCAAGGGCCTGCTAGTGGGCCGAGTGACGAAGGTGGGCGCGGGCAGCGATCTCTTTCTCAACATTCGGGTGCGCCCCGCGGCCGATCTCAGCCGGCTGGAAGAAGTGCTGGTGGTAACCAAGATTGACGAGAGGCAGGCCCAGCCCGACCAGGCCGGCGCAGCGCGAGCTGTCGACATCCTGGCCGAGCGGCTGCCGAGCGTTCCTGCCAAGCCGCCGGAAAATGGTGAAAAAGGCGCCACGCCGGAGAGCGCCGCGCCGGCCACCCCAGGTTCCGATGCCAAGCCGAAAGCGGTGCCACCACAAGCCTCTGCCGGCAGCGCATCGCCTGCTGCCGTGAAGCCCACGAAACCCGCACCTGGCGCTGGAACCACGCCGGTGCCTCCCTCAGGGAAACCTCCTGTGCCGAAGGCGAATGGGAGCGGAGCTGATGCCGTGAAAGTTTCCCCCAAGAAAGTTTCCCCGGAACCTGTGCCGCCGGCGGTCGCACCCAAGCCGCAATCCCCCGTGCAGGATAGTCCGCAATAACGTGGCCATCACTACTTACACATCGGGAGAGCAGGTCGAGGTTTACCGGTTCAGTATTCCGGCGACGATTCTAATTCCGTTGGCTGCCGTCTTTCTACAGGCGTGGCTGCCCCTGCGCATTCATTTTTTCTCGGTCTTCGATGTTCCGCTGCTGGTCGTGATCGGTTTCGCGACGGCGCGGCGCAGTCCGCTGGCGGGCCTGGTCACGGGCGGCTTGATCGGCATTGTGCAAGACGCGCTGACCCATCAGCCCATCGGGCTCTACGGAATTTCGAAAACGGTGGTTGGATTCGGAGCATCTTCACTGGGTATTAAGCTGGACGTGGAAAATGCCGGCGCGCGGTTCTTGCTTACGATTTTCTTCTACGTGGTACACGAAGTGGTCTACTTCATGATTGCGCGCGGCCTGGTCGGATTGCACATGGCATGGAGTTGGCCGCACGAATTCCTGTCTGGCATCGCGAATGCCCTGCTGGGCGTCTTTGTCTTTCTGCTGCTCGACCGTGTCAAGCAGCGAACGTAACGTGGCGACAGCCGCCCTCGGCTGTCCAGGCGAGCGCAGCTCGTCGGGCCTTTTGGTTTGTCCATTCTGCTGCATTCCATAACGTGGCGGGGCTTCGCCCCGCTGGACAGCCGAGGGCGGCTGTCCCTACGTGAATATCACGAGGGCATATGCCAGCGCCGCCGCTGCCAGCGTGGAGAACAGATTCACCGCTTGGTTGCTGAGCCAGCCACGGCGTTGCAAGGTGGCGCCGAGAAGGCTGTCGATCAGCATTCCGGCGAATCCCGCGACGACCGGAATCCAGAACTGCACCCGAGGAAGCATCCCGCACACCGTGGCGACCGCGGCAATCACCAGGCCGGCGGCCATGCCGGCAATACTCCCGGAAATCGTGATGCCGCCGTCGGTGCCAGCCGGGACGCGTTCCCAGGTCGTAATCATGCGGGGGTCTGAACCGCGGTACTGCCCGATTTCGCTGGCTACGGTGTCGGTGGCGGCTTCGGCCAGAGCGCCCATGGCCGCGACCAGCCAAAGCCGGTTTCCGGTGACGCTGAAGACCACCGAGCCGAGGGCCGCCCCCGCCAGGTTGGCCAAGACTTGCCAGGCATTCCGGCCTTCCCGTTGCTCGGCGAGCCCGAGTGCAAGCTTACGGCGGTATCCCAGGCGGGTGGATACCCAGGTCATCAGAAACAGCGCGGTCAGCGTGGCGAAAGCGGCGGGACCGGCGCCGGCAAACAGCAGGAAACAGGCGAGACCGCCTGCCAGAGCTCCCGATCGGTTGACGCCGCGCAGGACGCGAGCCAGCACCGCGAAGCCCAGCGTCACCCCGGCGGCGATGGCCAGCCGTTCCGGGGACGATGCCCAAGCGTGTGCGAGTAATGGGTTCAGCATTGTTGGAGGCAGCTCTCAGTTATCAGAAAATCAGTTCTCAGTTCCCAGTTCTCAGTTCTCAGTGTTAATTCCAACGGCTCTCACTGAGAACTGGGAACTGGGAACTGAGAACTTTTCTGCTGACGGCTGATCTGAACGATCCACCGTCGATAACACTATATTCGGTGTCCGGCCGGGATCGGCCACGCCATGTAGTGCTTGGCCTTTGGATTCGTCCGTAATCTGGCCTCCCTACCCAGCTTCGTTTAGGCTACACTTCTGTACGCTCGCCGGGGTGCGAGCGGCGGAAGAAGATGGTGGGGAAGCGTTCTCCGCACAGCCCCTAAAGGGGCGGTCGATTTCGAAAGACTTGTGGTATCGCTGAAGCGATACCCTGATACGAGGCAAAGTAAGTCCTCGGCTGGACAAAGAAACTTGAGTTTTCCGCGGCCGGTTAGGGGTTGAGGGGAAGAGCGGCGCGCAACGCGAGTTTTAAGCGAATATTTTCAGCATCCGAGACGCGGCAAACCTCGTCTCTACATACGGTGACATCTATGGCGGCCCCTGTCTGGTCTGGATATCTTACGTTCGGATTGATCTCGATGCCGGTGCGTCTGTTCTCGGGCGCGCGCAGCAATGGCATCTCCTTTAACCAGCTTCACCGCACAGACCACCATCGGGTGAAGCAGCAGCTTATTTGCCCGGCGGACAACCAGGTCCTCGAGCGCAGCGATATCGTCAAGGGCTATGAGTATCGCAAAGACGAATACGTCATCATCGATCCGGAGGAGATCAAGAAGATCGAGCCGAAGACGGCGAAGACGATGGAAATTCTCGAGTTCGTGAAGACGAACGAAGTCGATCCGGTGTACTTCGAGTCGTCGTATTACATGGTTCCGGAAGAAGCGGGCCGGCGTCCCTACGCGCTGCTGACCAAGGCGCTGGAGGAGAGTGAGTTCGTCGCCATCGCCAAACTGACGATGCACAACCGCGAATACACCGTTTTCCTGCGCCCGCACAAAGGCGGACTGATGCTGCACACCATGTACTACGCGGAGGAAGTGCGCGAGGTTGAATCGTTCGGGGCTCCCGAGGTGGAGATCAAGGACGCCGAGATTAAAGTTGCGCATCAGCTCATTGAAGCGCTGGCGGGCGAGTGGGACCCGGAGAAATATCACGACACTTTCCAGGACAATCTGAAGAAGCTGATTGAGACGAAACTGGAGGGCGGCGAAGTCCAGGCCGTCGAACAACCGAAGAAGCTGGCCCCGGTGGTGGATCTGATGGCTGCGCTGAAGGAAAGCCTGGCGCAGACGAAGAAGCCAGCCGGGTCGGAAAAAGTCACCGAGATGCCCGGCGAGCGCCAACAAAAAGCACGGCGCGGACGCGGATGAATTTCCATAACAGTCAGAAAACGCGGTACACTTATAAGGGTGACTAGAATCCGAGCATTCGCGCTGCTGACGATCGCCTTGTTATGGGCCATCACGCCAGCCATGGCGTGTGTTCTGCCGGGGGCGACCATGACTCCCGCGGAACGGGAATGTTGCCACCACATGGCGGAGCAGTGCGGAAGTTCCATGATGCCGGCGAGTCACTCTTGCTGCAAGGCTCAGGGACCGGCGAACACTGTTCTTCCCCAGGCGCAGGCTGCCGGACCGCTTCGTCGCCTCACCATTGCTGTGGTACCACCGGTCGCCTTGTTAGGAGCTTTGCCGGCGGTAACCGTGCGCGCCCACCTCTCATTTCTTCATGCTCCACCTCCCGAACCGTCTCCCGGCTGTAATTCCGTTCTGAGAATCTAGATCGCTTTCCTTGCCAAGATGAGGCCGTGCTCCGCCTTGCCGCGCCGGTAGTGCGCGTGACGCGGACACACCTCCTATCCCTCGACTTATTAATCGTTTACGGAGGAGCAATGAAAGCTCTACGCTTAAGTATTTGTCTGCTGATCGCCTTCAGCGGCGCGCGCAGTTTTGCCAGCGAGCCAGCCGCCGGCGCCGATCCGTGGTCTGGTGTTACTGGCTTACTGGCGCAGGAGCATCAGCACTCTCGGCCGTCCACGCCGCCAATGAGCCTTGCTGAACTTGAAACCGCCGCATTGGCCAACAATCCCGAAATCCGGGTGGCGGTGCGTCGTGTCGCCATCGCCGAGACACGAGTGCGCAGTGCCGGGTCGTTGAGCGACCCCGAGTTCATGTATCGCGGCTGGGGCACACCACTCGCCAAGCCCTGGGACCTGAACCAGACACAGCACATGTTCATGTTCAATCAGTCGCTGCCCGGTCCAGGCAAGCGGGCGTTACGTACACAACTTGCTTCGGAGGGAGTGGAGCAGGTCAAAGCGGAACTGGAGGCCAAACAACGTGACGTCACGGCTCAAGTCCGGAAGACGTTCTACGACCTGCTCCGCAATCAGGACGAACTCCTGCTGCATGACGAGCAGGCGGCTCTGGCTCGCCAGTCCTCAGAGTCGGCGCGGATCAAGTATGTGGTCGGACGCGTTCCGCAGCAGGACGTGCTGAAAGCACAGATCGCTCTCACCAAACTGGTCGAGCACCTTGTGATGCTCGAACAGGATGGCGGTCTGGCGCGAGCTCGACTGAATACGCTGCTGGGACGGGACCCCGGATCTGCACTCGAAGTCCAAGGCGAATATTCTCCGCCGCAAAAGCTTCCCGCACTCCTGGATCTGGAAAAGAACGCCTTGGAGAATCGCCCCGAGTTGGCGATGTCGTCCTCCGGTGTGCGGCAGGGCGAGGCTCGTACCAAGCTTGCCGAAAAGGGCTACACGCCGGACTACAACCTCAGCGCGGGTTACATGCTCATGCCGGATGGCGCTCGTTATCGCAACACGTACATGGCGGAGCTATCGGTCACGCTGCCCTGGCTCAACCGCGGCCGCCACGACGCGGAAATCGCCGAGGCGAATGCGGATCTCTCGGCGGAGCGCGCCGAGTACGACAATCAGCGTGCGCTCGTCTTCGAGGAAATCCAGGAAGCTCTGATTCGCGCGCAATCTGCCAAGCGCCTCGTCGATCTTTATAGTCAGACGCTCCGCCCTCAAGCACAGGCGACGCTGAAGTCAACCATCGCTGCATATCAGGCCGATCGCACCGATTTTCTCAACCTGCTCGACAGCCAGAACACGACTCTCGAAGTTGAACTCGATTACTACCGCGCCGCGACAGAACTGGAATCGCGGATTGCGGATCTCGAACGCGCAGTGGGAGCACCCCTGACGCGGGATGGACACGAATCCGATACGCCTGTTCCGCAAGCTTCTCTGCCTCAAATCACTCCGGAGGTGCGGCAATGACAATGACACGCAATGAAAAGAAAATCCTCGGCACAGGACTCGCTCTCGGACTCGTGCTGGCTTTCGGCGCCTTCGGCGCGCTGCGGCTGTGGCATCCCGAGCGCAGCGCGGCCCAAACGCAAGAGGCCCCGGCTCCCCAGTACGAGACAACGCCGGAGCCGACCACCTCTCCACGCACAAAACCTGAACCAGAGAAGGCAGACGCCTCGGTCTCCAACATTCAGCTAACCCAGAAAGAGCGCTCCGACATTGGCGTCGAAACTGTTGAAGTCAGGCGGCGTAACCTGCAACGCTCTCTGATCGCCGTCGCCAAGGTGGACGAGCCGGAAACGCAACTGGCGTCGATCAGCGCGCGCATCGGTGGCCGCATCGACAAGCTGTACATTAATTTCACGGGCCAGCAAGTGCGCCGTGGCCAGGCGATTGCATCCCTTTACAGTCCTGAAGTTTTTTCTGCCGCTGAAGAATACAGGCTTTCGCTGGAGAACCGAAAGCGTCTTGGCACTGGCGCCGAGCCTCTAGCCGTCTCCGGCGCCGAAGATCTCGTAACCGCCAGTCGCCGCCGGCTGGAACTTTGGGGACTCACTCCAGAGCAGCTGAATGAGATCGCGTCGTCGGCAAAGCCTCAGATCGAACTCCCCATTTATTCCACCGTCGGCGGCATTGTGACCGAACGCAAAGTTACCCAGGGGCAATACGTAAACGCAGGAGAAGTCCTCTTTACCATCGCCGACCTGAGCACGATTTGGGTGAAAGCGGATGTCTATCAGCCAGACCTGCCTTCGGTGCACACCGGCCAGTCCGTTGAAATCACTTCCGATTCATTGCCGGGCAGTACGCTGCACGGGCGAGTCGGATTTCTCGATACTTCCATCAACCCTCAGACGCGCACGGCATCCGCTCGCATCCAGGTCCCGAATCCCAACATGCGCCTTCGCCCCGGCATGTTCGTGCAAGTGAAGTTCGCCGCACCCGCGGGGCGAGACATCCTCGCGATCCCTCGATCTGCGGTTCTCGATACCGGTACGCGCCAGATTGTCTACGTGGCCAAAAGCAATGGGGAATTCGAGGGCCGGCAGGTACAACTCGGCGCCCCCAGCAACGATTACTACCCCGTGCTTGCCGGCCTCAAGGAAGGCGAACGCATCGTCAGCCAGGGCAGTTTTCTGATCGACTCCCAAACTCGTATCACCGCGGGTATGACCGGGCTTTATGGCGGATCGAAAGAATTCGATCACGGCCAGTCAGAACAAAGTCAGGCACAAGCGCCCGCTGTTCCTCAGATCAAGCTCAGCTTCCGTTCCGACCCGGAGACACCCCGCGGCAATTCCGATGCCACGCTGCATGTGACCGTGCTCGACAGTTCAGGAAAGCCGCTAACCGATGTGCAGGTGAAGGTCACGCTCATTATGCCGGCGATGCCGGCGATGGGCATGGGCGAGATGCGTGCCGCCACCGACCTGGCCTGGAAGAGCTCCGACTACGTGGGCACGATCAAGGTCCCGGCCGCGGGTTCCTGGAATGTCGAAGTGAATGCCAGCCGCAGCGGGCAACTCTTGGGCAGCTATCATGCCCGGCTGAATGCGCAGTGAAGAGGAGAAACCATGATTAACCGGCTCATTGAATTTTCGCTGAAGAACCGCTTCCTCATCCTGCTGGGTTACGCGCTGCTGGCCGTGTGGGGTTACTGGGCATTGCTCAGGACGCCGATCGATGCCATTCCCGATCTCAGTGAAAACCAAGTGATCCTTTACACCGATTGGGCAGGCCGCAGCCCGCAGGAAGTCGAAGATCAGATCACCTATCCTCTGACCGTCAACCTGCAAGGGCTGGCCGGAGTGAGGGACGTGCGCTCCTCCTCGGCACTTGGCTTCTCGATGATCAACGTCATATTCCAGGACAAAATCGATCCCTACTTTGCCCGGACGCGGGTCTTGGAACGGCTGAACNNCTGAATTCAGTGTCCGGCGTGGCAGAAGTGGGGAGCATCGGCGGGTGGGTACGCCAGTATCAGATCGACGTCGACCCCATCAAGCTGCGCGCTTACAACATCCCCTTGCGCACGGTCATCGAGGGTGTTCAGCGCAGCAATACGAACGTCGGCGCCAAGGTCATGGAAGCCGGCGACCAGGAGATGGCCGTCCGCGGAATTGGCTTGATTCGCTCGACGGCGGACCTTGAGAACATCGTCCTCACCGCCACCGCGGGAACACCCGTCTACATCCGCAACATCGCGAATGTTCATTTGGGCCCGGAATTCCGCCGTGGCGTTCTCGACCAAGATGGCAAGGATGTCGTGGGCGGTGTTGTAGTCATCCGTAACGGCGCGAACGCACAAGAAGTAATCAGCGGCGTCAAAGCGAAACTTGCAGCGTTGGAACCCGGCCTGCCCAAGGGTGTCCACATCGTTCCTTTTTACGACCGCAGTACTTTGATCCTGCACGCCGTAAATACTTTGAAGTCGGCGCTGCTGGAAGAGATCCTCCTGGTCACGCTCGCGCACGTGATCTTCCTGTGGCACTTCCGCAGCATCCTGATCGTGACCCTGCCGCTGCCGCTGGCCGTGCTGGGATCCTTTCTGTTCATGCACTATGCCGGCATCTCTTCCAACATCATGTCACTCGGCGGGATCGCGATTGCGATCGGCGTGCTTGTCGATGCGGGGATTGTGATGACGGAAAACGTCCTGCGCCACGCAGAGCGCCACTACGAAGAACATGGCGAGTACCAGTCAGCAATCGGCCAGATCACTCTGGAAGCGGCTAAGCTGGTAGGCCGGCCGATCTTCTTCGCGATGACCATCATCATTCTTGCTTTCGTCCCAGTGTTTGCACTCACCGGCATGGAGGGCAAGATGTTTCACCCGNNTGGCCTTCACCAAGACCTTCGCCATGGTGTGCTCCACCCTGATCGCGGTCACATTGGTGCCGGTGCTTTGCACCTTTCTAATCCGTGGAAAACTGCACCGCGAGGACGCAAATCCCGTGATGCACACGCTGGGAATGATTTACAAACCTGTACTGCGCTGGGCTTTAAAGCACAGGATCATGACGCTGAGTGCGGCCGTCGTAATCTTTGCCTCCGCAGTCTGGCTGGCAACCACGATCGGCTCCGAGTTCATGCCGCCGCTCGATGAAGAGACGGCTCTGTTCATGCCCATTACCGACCCCAGCATCTCTCTCACCAAGGCAACTGAAATTCTTCGCTGGCAGGACAAAATCATTGCGCAAGACCCGCTGGTGGAGAGCGTGGTTGGCAAAATCGGCCGGGCAGAGAGCGCCATCGATCCGGCACCCGTGAACATGACCGAGACCGTCATCAACTTCAAACCCAAGGATCAATGGCCGGCGGGCACGACCAAAGAAACGATCCTGCAAAGACTCGATGACAAGCTGCGCCTGCCGGGCGTCACCAACATCTGGACCCAGCCGATTCGCAACCGCATTGACATGCTTTCGACAGGCATCCGCACTCAGGTTGGAGTGAAGGTCTTCGGTAACGACCTCGCGACGATCGAGGAGAAGGAGACTGAAATCGAACGGGCTCTTCGTCCGGTTCCCGGTGTCGCCGACCTCTATGCTGAGCGCATCACGGGCGCGCCGTACCTTGAGATCAAAGTGAACCGCGAAGCCGCTGCCCGCTACGGTATCAATGTAGGCGATGTGCAGGACGTGATCGAGACCGCGATTGGCGGCAAGAACCTCACGACCGCCATTGACGGGCGCCAACGTCTGCCCGTGCGAGTGCGTTACTCCGCTGATTTCCGCCAAGATCCCGAACAGCTGCGGAATAACGTGCTGGTCACCGCCAGCAACGGTGGGCAGATTCCGCTTGGACAAGTGGCCGACTTAGGCGTGGTTATGGGGCCTTCCATGATCAGCAGCGAAAACGGACTGCTACGCGGGAGTGTATTGATGAATGTGCGGGGGCGCGACGTTGGCCGGTTCGTGGACGAGGCGCAGCGCGCCGTCGCCCGCGAGGTGAAAATGCCGCCCGGCTATTACATCGAGTGGAGCGGGCAGTATGAAAATCAGATCCGTGCAAAGAAACGGCTCGAACTCGTCATCCCGGCCGTGTTCCTGATCGTCTTCCTGTTGCTCTACAAGACCTACAATTCTTTCAAAGAAGCTTCTCACGTGATCCTCGCCGTGCCCTTTGCGTTGAGCGGTGGAGTCTTCCTCCTGAAGTTGTTGGGGTACAACTTCTCGGTTGCCGTTTGGGTCGGCTTCATCGCCCTGTTCGGCACCGCGGTCCAGACCGGCATCGTGATGGTGATCTACCTGGAAGAGGCGGTGGAACGAAAGAAAGCTGCGATGGGTACGCTGACCGTACAGGGTTTGCGTGAAGCAGTGATGGAAGGCGCGCTTTTGCGTTTGCGTCCTAAAATCATGACCGTATCCACGGTGGTGGCGGGTCTGTTGCCCATCATGTGGTCGACGCGCACCGGAGCCGAAGTGATGAAGCCGCTCGCCACTCCGGTTCTTGGAGGCATGGTCAGCTCTTTGTTGCACGTGCTGATTGTGACCCCTGTGATCTTTGCTTGGCTGCGAGAAAGAGAACTGTCGCGAAAGAAGACTGCCTCCGCACTATAGGAGAAGAGTACTCAACGTTCAGCGCACCACGGACTGCCGAGGAAGTCAGCTCCTGTGGCGTTGCCTCAATTTAGCGTCTTAACAGCTTGCGGAAAAAGTGGTCCGTAAGCGGGAGCCTTGCCCTCAGCGGCTAAAGCCGGATTCAAAACAATGCACTGACCGCAGCGGTGAACCGCTCCACCCCAGCACGCCAAAACCCGGCGTGCTGGGGGCCCCGGCGCTGCGCCACCCAAAATCAAGTACAACGCCGACTTGTTACGAACTCGGCCCGGCAACCAATCTCGCCTGTGCCCGCTTCTCACCAGGGCGGGGGCCAAGGCCTGCCCGATTTCCCCTCGCGACCCGGTTCCCGATACAATAACGGATTCCGCGTAAGACTAGACTTTTTGATGGAGTTTGAATGAAGCGGTTTCTCTGGCTGGGGTTTGTTCTGTTGCTTCATCTGATCTGCACCGGGTGTGGCGACACGTTTCGCCCGATTATCATCCCGAATCCTCCGACGTTTCCCAACCCAGCGGCGGCCCACTCCGTGGTGGCGATCAGCGATAACGGTACCACCGTTGCCGGCAGCGTCATGGTGATCGATGTTTCCGGCGACTCGATCGCGAGTGTTGCCGATTGCACCACGCCTCTGTGTATCGGCATCGCTCCCGTGCACGCCGTCCAGCAAGCCGCCGGCCAGGCGTTGGTCGTAAACCAATCCGGTTCACTTAGCAAGGTAAACTTCAGCAGCATCACTAGCATCAACAGCACCACGACCATCACTCTGCCGGCCGGTTCGGCGCCGAACTTTGTGGCCGTGGCCCCGAATCAAACCACCGCTTATGTGACGCTGCCGAATCTGAACGAGGTCGGCGTGGTCAACACCTCGAACGGCGTGACGAGCACGATCACGGTTGGAAGCAATCCGTACGCCCTGGCCGTCACCCCCGACAACACCAAGCTCTACGTGGCCAACTTGGGCGACGGCACGATCAGCGCATTCAACACCGTCGGCCCCTCGGCGCGCACCATTAGAGGCGCCCTGACTTCGTCGCCCGTCTGGTTGTCGGCGCGTTCCGACAGCCAGGTGGTGTATGTGCTGGAGGCAAACGGGACGCTGGCCTACATCAGCATCACTTCGACCGCGGGTCCCGACACCTTGACCGAATCGACGATCAGTATCCCGAACGCAACCACGATGATCTACGACGGCAACAAGAACCGGCTTTACATTCCCGGTGGACAACAGATGGCGATCGTCGATGTTACGGGGCCGGTGCCGCAACTCATGAAGACGGTTCCAATCCCGCCGTTTTCCCTGCTCAACCTTGCCTCGGTGCCCGGCACCGCGGTTGCCGCCGCCGCCTTGCCCGACGGAAGCCGCGCTTATGTTGGCTCCTATGCCGCGTTACCCAGCCAGGTCAATATCTCTTCTGTATTGGGAGACGGAACCACCGGCACTTACGCCTACACTTTGACGGCAGGACACGACCTGACCCCTGGCGTGACGGTTACCGTCACGGGCACGGACACCCAACAAGTGAGTGGATTCGACGGAACGTATATCGTTAGCGCCATTGTGAGTGGCACGACTTCTTGCCCGGGTACGTGTTTCCAGACATCCAATCCCACGGACACCAAGGGGACCACGTATCCCGTGTCGGGTTTAGGCACAGGCAGTAACCTCTTTCCCCAGGTCAGCGTGGTGGATGTCTTATCGAACTTCATTACGAAGACAATTGGCGTAAACGGTTTTCCGGATGCGACCATCCAGAATCTACCCAACGGCCTGCCCGATCCCAACTACGTTCCGGTCTGCGTGAACAACCGCTTCCGCTTTATGATGGCGGCTGGCGGCGATAGCTCCCGCGCGTATCTTTCCAGTTGCGATGGAGGAAATGTCGACATCATCGATACCTCCAACGACACCTATAATGGGAGTCTTACGGCCCCACCCGGTTCGCGCGTGAACAACCCGCCGCAGAATCCGGTGTTTCTGTTTGCCGGACCGTGAGGAGCAGCACTTAGCANNCGTTCCGGAGGCACGCATGAAGGATTTTCATGACTTGCACGTTTGGGAACGATCTCACAGACTCACTTTGGCGATTTATTCAGCAACCGTAAGATTTCCTCGGGAAGAACTTTATGGCCTGACGAGTCAGATTCGGCGATGTGCGGTTTCTATCGGTGCGAATATTGCCGAAGGCTGTGGAAAAATCGGAAACAACGTTTTCTTCAGATTGCGGCCGGCTCGGCCAGCGAACTGGATTACGAGTTGCTGCTGGCCAAGGACTTGGGATACCTCACCGAACCCGACTACGCAAGAATGGCAGATGAACTTTCGCAGATCCGGAAGATGCTGACCTCTTTGCTGCGAAAAGTTAACGTCGAGCGGAAGAGCTAAGTGCTAAGTGCTAAGTGCTGCCTCTTCTATCCCGCGACGGCCGTGCGCTCCGCTCCCTGGCGGCAGTGATGGCGCAAGGCCACATTCATGAAGACATTTCCACTGGAAGTATTGAAACACATCACCAGAGCTTCGGTGTCTTCCGAGCTCTTGCTCCCCTGTTCGGAGGTGTGCAGGGTTGGAGGATGAACGTGAAAGTGAAATCCCTGGTCGTTGAGCGAAGTGACGGCATTGCCAATGATCTGGTTCGCCAACTCACAGACTGCCTCGCGTACCAGATCGTCGGTTTCGGAAACTTCCACGCCGGCCAGNNACTTCGGCCGCGATCCCTTTGCGCTGGTAAGCCTCTTCTTCCATGCTCAGGTTCTCGATGGAAACGGGCGACTCCAGCCCCTGTGCCAGCACGGCATCGGTCGCGTTAATGAAGGGCTGAATCAACTCCATCCGCATGACTAGGCTCCCGCTCCGGCACCCAGCGCCGTAACGCTATCGTCCCGCATCACGTACTTGATGACTTCATAGAGAACTTCGGCTTTCACCGGCTTCTGCACGAAGTGGCGGGCGCCGCGCTGCAAGGCGGCCACGATGTTTTCCTGGTAGCCAACCGACGACACCATGACGATGCGGGCGCTAGGATGGTCGCGCACGATCTTCTCCGCCGCCTCGATGCCTTCCATCTGCGGCATGGTGATATCCATCAGAACGATGTCGGGTGTGAGCCGGTCGTACTCGCTGATCGCCGTAACTCCGTCGCCAGCCTCGCCGATTACCTGCCCCCCGAAGGTTTCCACCATCCGGGCCAGGTTCTTGCGGGCGAACACGGAGTCATCCACGATCAGATAGCGCACCGGCTGTCCGTCTTCGCTCCGTTTTACGGGCGCAAATTTTTCCATGACACTCCTCCCCAACGAGCACTTAATCACGAATCTACACACCTTCGATAGGTAACTCTAGTTACTTCCGGCACTGGTTGCCCGCTTGACGTCGCTGGTGTCCGTTCGGGTGGTGTCCCCTCGGCCGCGCTCGGACTCGCATTGTGCCAGCAAAATCTTGGGCAAATCCTGAAGGTCCGCGATGCGCATGGCATAGCCGCGTTCAATGGCCGCTTTGGGCATGCCGAAAACCACGCATGTTTCCTGACTCTGCGCCACGGTGAATCCCCCGGCCGCCATGACCTCACCCAGGCCGGTTGCCCCGTCTTCCCCCATGCCGGTCATCAGCAACGCCATGGCTTGCGGCCCGAACTTCTCGGCTACGCTGCGGAACAGCACGTCCACCGAAGGGCGATGCCCGTTCACCGGGGGGTCGTCGGCCAGCACGGCCACGTTGCCGAGGGGCAATTTCTTCACTTTCATGTGCCGGTTCCCCGGACAAATGAGCGCCCGGCCGGCTACCAGCAAGTCGCCGGGACGCGCTTCCTTCACGCGGATGGGGCAGCACTCATCGAGCCTCTTGGCAAACAGTTCCGTGAAGCCGTCGGGCATATGTTGCACGACCAGGATGCTGCCCGAAAAATTTACTGGCAAATGCGAAAACAGGTATTGCAACGCGCTCGGACCACCCGTGGAAACGCCAATGGCGACGATGTGGGTCGGTGCCAGGGGCTGGAGTTTGCGGGTCCGCCCCCCCGCTGTGTCCCCCAGCAGGAACTGCGGCTGCACGCCCGCGCTCTGCGCCGCGGCCTGGATCTTCCGGATCAGTTCGTCGGCAATTTCGGGCATGCGCGCCGCCACATCCTTCGGTTTGGCCACGAAATCGAAGGCGCCCAACGCCAGTGCCTTAAGCGTGATCGACGCCCCGGCGGTCGAATGCGAGCTGACGACGATGACCGGCAACTTCCAGTGCCGCATGATCTGCTTTAGCGTATCGATGCCGTTCAGTCCGGGCATTTCCAGGTCGAGGGTTACCACTTGCGGCTTCAGGTCATCGATCTTCTTCAACCCAAAATTGCCGTCCATCGCTGTGCCGACCACCTCGATGGAGTCGTCGCGTTCCAGGATTTTGGGAATCAGTTTGCGCATCAGGGCCGAGTCATCCACCACCAGGACCCGCACAGGTTTTCTCATGCCTGGCTCCCTGCCGTCCCGCGTGCGCGCGGCTCACCGGTCTGGATCCGCCCATCGCTGGCCGCTGCCGGTTCGGCACTCGACAGCAAACCCGCCATTCCGGGGCCGGCAGCATCCGCGCGCCCGTGCGTGAAGCGATCCATGAGGGCGATCATGTTCAGGATGAGAACCACCCGGCCATCGCCCAGAATCGAAGCCCCGCTCACCAGGTCGGTGGTGATCGACTGATCGTCGAGCGCTTTGATCACCAGTTCTTCCTCGCCCTCCAACTCGTCGACGACCAGGCCGAACTTGCGCTCTCCGCTGTTGATCACAAGAATGAAAACCTTGCGCCGCGCCGTTTCCGGCCCCTCCGGAGGCTTCTGGCCGAGGCGCAGCAGGGGCAGCACGTCGTTGCGCAGTTGCAGCACGTCGTAGTGTTCCACCTGATGGATATTTTCTTCGACCGTGCGCGCAATCTCGGCCACCGCGTTCAGCGGCAGGGCGTAGAGCCGCTGCTCCACGCGGAACAGCAACGCCCGGATAATCGCCAACGTCAGGGGCAGCCGCAGACGGAAGGTGGTGCCCCGTCCCAGCGCAGTTTCGATCTGCACCGTTCCCTTCAGCCGCCCCAACACGCTCTGCACTACGTCCAACCCCACGCCGCGGCCCGACAGTTCGGTGATCTCGTCGGCAGTGGAGAATCCCGGCTTAAAGATCAGATCCAAAGTCTCGGACTCGGTCAGACGGGCGGCCTGGTCGGCTTTCAGCAATCCCTGGGAGAGGGCGCGCTGCCGAACCTTTTCCGGATCAATGCCGTGCCCGTCGTCGGAGACCTCGATGACCACCTGGTTGCCCTGGTGATAAGCGGCCAGCCGCAAGGTACCCTGCGGCCGCTTGCCGGCGCGAACCCGCTCCTCGGAGGTCTCAATGCCATGGCCGACGGCATTGCGCACCATGTGGGTGAGGGGCTCGGCGATGGCATCCAGAATGCTTTTGTCGAGATCGGTTTGCCCGCCCCGGACCGTCAGCTCGACTTCTTTGCCGCACTGCAACCCGACGTCGCGCACAATGCGCGGGAAGCGGCGGAACAACTGATCGACCGGCACCATGCGAATCTTCATGACCGAGTGCTGCAGGTCATTCAAAACCCGTGCCTGGAAGGCCATGACATCGGAGAACTTTCCGCGCAAGACATCTTTCGGGAAGCGTTCGCCAAATTCCAGCAGCGTCTGCTGGAACATCGATTTCGCCAGGATGAGTTCACCGACCAGATTGAGAACGCTGTCGATTCTTTCCGCATCCACGCGCAGAACGTTGTCCGGGCCAGCGGGGACGGCGGGCGCCGCTGATTTAGAAGCCGACGGCGACTCGAGGGAAGCGGCCGCGACTTCGTCGGGCTTCTGAGTTGGCAATGCCAGATAGTCTGCTTCCATGCCTTGAGGATCGACGACGGGGGCCGGCGGAAGTGGGCGCGACGGCGCCGCGACGCGCAGGGGCGTGACTCGGACTTTCAGCGCGATGGTTGGAATGCTGCATTTCGTCCGTATCTGGTCCGCCGATTTTTGCGACGCCAGCGCCGCTTCGACGTGGGTTATGGGCTCGTGACTGCCTTCGATCGGATACAGAGCCAGCACCTCGCCCAATCCGGCAAGCGCGATCTGAATCATCTGCCGTCCGGCGATGGGCATGGCGCACTGGGGGTCGATCTGCACCACCACGTGATCAACCCGCTTGCCCTCGGCCGCGGCCCGGGCGATTGCCAGTTGTTCGTATTCCGACCAGCGGCTGGGTTTCGCGGCTGCCTTCTTCCTCTTGGTTTTCGTTTTGACCGCGCTGCCCGCTGCAGGATGCGCCAGACGGGCAATGTCGGCGCGTAAAGACTGGATGCCAGGAAGTTTCGTCCCCTTGCGATACGCCTCCAGCAGGGCCGCAAACACATCGGCGGCGCGCAACGCAATCTCGGGAACCAAAGCCGCAGCCGCCGTGTTCTCCAGCGTCAGAACATCTTCGAACTCGTGCGACAGTTCGCTGAGCTCGCGGAAGCCACAGGCGGCCGAGTCCCCCTTCAGGGTATGCACGGTCCGGCGCAAGCTGCGAGCCGTCTCCGCATCCGCGGGCGACTTCTCCAGCTGCATGGCCTCGTCGTTCAGCTTCTGGACGAGCTCGCTCGCGGTTTCGAAGAACAGCTGCCGGAGTTCGGTCATCCGATCTTCGGGGGGAGAGGTCACTGGTTGACCTCCACGCGCTGGTAGGCCGTGCCGCTGTTGCGATGCACCATCTGAAATTTTTCCGTCAGTCCCAGCAAGCTCTCGGCATGGCCGACAAACAGGTATCCCCGGGGATTCAAGCATCGATAGAACTTTTCGACCAGCCGCTTCTGCTCGGCTTCGTCGAAATACATCATCACGTTGCGGCAGAAGATAATGTCGTTGCGCTGCGGCAGATATTCGGTCTTCAGATTGTGAAAGTCGAAGTGCACCAACTCCTTGACGTTTGGCTTGACCGCGTAGCGATCACCCACCTTGTCGAAGTAGCGCAAGCGGTAGCCATAGTCGACGCCTACCATCCGATGCTCAACGTAGGAGCCCTCTTGCGCCGCGCGCAGCACCGAATAGTTGATGTCGCTGGCCAGGATCTCGACCCGCCAGGGCGCGGGCACCAGAGGCTTGGGGAAGGGCGATTCGAATGGCTGGGGAGTGCGCAGACGGTGGTACGACAGCGCATCGGCCACCAGCATGGCCAGGGTGTAGGGCTCCTGTCCGGTGGAGCAGCCTGCGCTCCAGATTCTCAAGCTGTAGTCGGCGTGCTCCTGCTTGCGCCGCACCATATCGTCGATCACGTCGTGCTGAAACAGGTCCAGCTGCGCCTTGTTGCGGAAGAAGCTGGTTTCATTGACGGTGAGGTTTTCGACCAGGCAGGTCAGCTCTTGTTTCCCCGGCTGGCTGATGAGCAGGCGATAGTAGCTGTAGAACGAATCCAGCTGGCACTCCTTCAACCGGCGCTGCAAACGGTCCTGAAGGAAGGGAGTGCGCCGGTCGTCGAAATGCATGCCGCACTCCTGGTAGACGAGCGTCTGCAGGAGTTTCAATTCCGCTTCGGTGAGTGCGGAGATTTCGCTTGTGCTCATGTGGATTCGGTTCTTACGGCTACTTCCCGGCCGAGGCGGTCTTTTTCCCNNCGGTTTTTCCGCCGCGGGCCCGTTTCCAAGTTCGGGAGCGGCTAACACCTTGGCGATGTCGAGCAGAATGATCAGCCGGCCCTGGTACTTGCCCAGGCCGGTCACACAGTCCAATCCGCCGGCTTGCATCATGGCGGGGGCGGCTTCGATTTCGCTTTCCGGAATCTTCAGGACCTCCGACGCCGAATCCACAATCATGCCCGCCAGCCGGCCCCGGTGTTCGACGACCAGAATGCGGCTGCGGCGGTCCAGTCCGGTGGAGGGCTTGCCGAAGCGCTTGCGCAGATCGACCACCGAGACAATCTTGCCGCGCAGGTTGATGACGCCTTCGAGATAATCGGGCGCGTCCGGTACGGCGGTGATCTCGGGCACGCGGACGATCTCATGCAGGGAGGTGATGGGCACGCCGTAAGTCTCGCGGCCCACCCGGAAGCCCACGACATGTGTTTCCCGGCTCATGGTTGGAATCCCCTCAACGCGATCCCGCCGCCGCGCTCCGGGCTGTGTTCCCGTATCCCGGCGCGCTGTCGTTGGACCGGCCGTTCGTCCTGTCGTTCGTCCTGTCGTTGGGACGATCGTTCGGGTGCACCGCAAAACGGTCCATCGATTCCAGCAGACCCCTCGACATCTTCGACATCTGGTCCGAGGAAGCGGCCAGTTCCGTGGAGCCCGACGTGGACGACTGCAGCAGTTCCCTCATGCGCTCCATGGCCTGCACCACCGCCTGTGCCCCGGAAGCCTGTTCTTCGACGGCCGAGTTGATCTCGTGCGTGATCTCGTTCAAGCGCGTAGTGGCCCGCGCGATCTGCGACGAGCCGTGGGACTGCTCGTTGGTGGCGGCGCCGATTTCCTGCGCGAACTTGTACACCTCGGTCACCACGTTGGAGATTTTTCGCAGCGCGGCGTTCAAGTCCTGTCCCAGATTCAGTCCTTCGTTGACGATGGTCGTGCTCTTCTCCATATTTTCGACGGCTTTGCGGGCTTCTTTCTGGATGCTCCCGATGAGTTCGGAAATTTCCTTGGTGGACTGCGCGGATTTCTCGGCCAGCTTCCGGACTTCGTCGGCCACCACCGCGAATCCGAGGCCGTGTTCGCCGGCCCGCGCCGCTTCGATGGCGGCGTTCAAGGCCAGCAGGTTGGTTTGCTCCGCCAAATCGTCAATGACTTCGATGATCTTGCCGATGTCGTCGGCGCGCGCGCCGAGCGCGTCGATGATCTCGCCCGAAGAGCGGATGGTGGTGTTGATCTTGTTCAGGCCGTCGGTCGCTTTTTCCATGGTGCCGATGCCGCTGTGCACCTCTTCCCGCGAGCGATTGGAAATATCGAGCAGGACCTTGGCCGTATCCGCCACTCTCTGGATGGAGGTGACCATCTGGTCGATGGAGGCCGAGGTTTCGCTGACGCTCGAAGCCTGCGTCTGCGTGCTTTTCACCATGTTCTGCACGTTCACGCTCATTTCGTGCATGGTGCTCGTCACTTCATCGATGGCCGAGGAAGTCTGCAAGCTGTTCCGGGCCGACTCGTCGGAGGCGCTGGCCACCTGAGTCGAGGCGCTGGCCACCTGCGAGGCGGCATCGCGCACGTTGCGCACCATCCCGCGCAGGCCTTCCACCATGCGCGTGAAGGCGTTGGCCAGGGTGTCGTTGGCGGAGCGCGGACGGACTTCGACCGCCAGGTTGCCTCCGGCAATGGCTTCGGAAACCGCAGCCATTTCCTTCAGGTACTTCACCATGGAGTCGAATGTCCGGGCCAGTTGCCCAATCTCATCCGTGCCGCGAACGTCGATATTGTGCTCCAGATCCCCAGACCGGCCGATTTGATCGGCCACATGAATCAGCCGGCCCAACGGTTCCGTGATTCCCGTGGCCGTCTTGTAGGCAATGACGACGCCCACGGCCAGAGCGATCAGCGAACTGAACACCGAAAACAGAATCGAGAAGGTCGCTGCCTGTTCATCGGAGCGGCGCCGCTCATCCAGCAGCTTTTGGTTCTCCCGGTCGACATCGTCAAGAACTTCGCTCGAGCGCGTGACCCAGGAGTTGGGGTCTTTTTGCAGATAGAAAATTTGCAGTTCGGCCACCGTGGCATTGCCGCCGTCGACGGCGCGGCGCTTCTCGACCAGCGGACCGGCGAAATCGCTGTTCCATCCCTGTTCCAGCCCCTGCACTTTTTCCAGACTAGTTCGCTGCTGCGTGGAATTCGCGAGTTCCTGGGCGTGGCGCAGGGCGTCGCTGAGCCGGCGTTCGCCATCGTTCATTTTGTCAACGTCGCGCGTATCCCCGCTCAGCAGGTAGTTTTGCAGATGAAGGCGATTTTGCATCATCTGGAAGCGGACTTTCGAGGTGGCTTCCGTCATCTCGATCGAACTCTGGGCCGCCGCCTTGGTTTCGTGTTCGCGATGCACCCCGTACAGGTTGATCGCGAGCAGCACCAGAACCGTCCCCAGAATGATGCCGAAACTGATGTACAGCTTCTTCTTGATATTCATGCTCCAACCTTCCTCATGCCGCGCTTTGCACTTTGGACCATGCGCCGTCTCCGCTACTGGCCCGGGTCAAAACGGAATTCCACAATCTCGGATGTTTCTTCCGGTCGCGCCTCGAAGCGCCACTTTCTGACCGCATCCATGGCTGCGCTTGCCAACACCGGGTGCCCGCCCACCAACTGTGCATCCTTGACCGACCCGTTGGAAGCAACCGTCACCCGTACTTTCACCACACCCGAGATGTTCATCCGCCTTGCCAGGTCCGGATACACCGGGGACACCTTGCTCTTTACTTTTCGATTGGTTTCCTGCCCTTTGATTTCCTGCCCCCATGCCAAGGGAGCGCTCGTCGCGGCCCATCCGCCAAGCAGCAGACCCACCGCGACCACACGATTCAATCCATGAAAAGTCACAGTACCTTCCTTGTCGCTTAATATTCCTTGTTGCTTAATATTCATCTAATATTCGTGCACCGACCGCCCCGGCGGATATCAAAAGTTCTTTCTGTCCATTACTTTAGTGATCAAGGAGATCGGGTGATCGGGCCATCGGGTGATGTGATCTGGTCATCGGGTGATCGATTTCCCAAGCGTGTGGGGTTTAGATCACCCGATGGCCCGATCACCCGATGACCCGATCCCAGATTGAGACGCCTGATCGNNGCGTAAGTTCGATATGTAATCCAATTGTTTTCAGCCGTTTAGCACGAAGAATGGTGGGTGCTGACAAGTCTCATGCGAAATTCGGAACTGGGGGACGGGTCTCAGTCTGAGGAGGATTTCCAGAAGCTTCTGCTGGGGCTTTCCCGCGCTGCTTTCCAGAGCCGCGAGCCCAGCCATCTCATCCTGTCTTTCTGCGCCCTCACTCGCGCCTTCTTCCGTGCCAGCGGCGCCTATTTTTGGAGTTGCTCCGCGGAGGGTGAACTGGTTGGAACCGAAGCCGACGGCGAACAGGCGAAGTCGTTTCGGGGCATGCGCCAGGGCGTCGGCGATCCATCCATCGCGATGGAAGCGGTTCGCAAGCGTCGCGCGTTCTTCGCCAACCGCCTCGATGCCGCTCATTATCCGTGGCTGGCGGAAGCCCACGCGCATGCCGTCATGGCCGCGCCTCTGCTGGTTTCCGGGCAAGTGGTGGGCGCGATCGCATACGTGCAGAGTGCGCCGGATGCCGGATTTGACGAAGACGCCGTGGCCAAAGTCACGATCATGGCTTCGCAATTGGGCGCGGCGCTCGAAGCCCTTCGCCTGAACCAGCTTGCCAGCGAAGAGCACCGGAGGGCCAGCATTCTGGTCGAAGTCGCCTCCGCGCTGCATGGCTTGCCCGACATCGCGGCTGTGGTGGAGAACATCGCCGACCGCCTCCGCATACTTCTGCATTCGCCCGCCGTGCTGGTGTTCGTCCAGCAAGAGAAACGGTTCGAGTTGCAGGCGGTGTCGACCGAGACGCCGAGGCTCGCCCTCTCCATCCGTTCGCGTTTCCAGCAGAACCAGCTGCGCTCTGCGCTGGAGATCGCCACCCGCGCTATCGCCGCTGGCGAACGCATGACGGTGAGCATCGACGGCGCCTCGCATCTCGGAGAAGATTCGCCCCCCGGAGTGCTCATCGCAGCGCCGTTTCGCACCTCGCGCTCGCACGGCGCGATTCTGGTGTACCCCCGTCTCGCCGACCCGTTTACCGAGGAAGACAAGACCTTGGTTTCAGCCCTGGCCGGCTTTGGCGCGGTGGCGATCGCCAACGCGGAGTTGTGCGGCATGGCGCGAGCCCAGGCCCACGAACTGCACGAAATTCTCGAGATCTCATTCGAACTCGGTTCCGCGGGAAAACTCGACGAGTTCATGCAGGCTTCGGTGGTCCGCGCCAGCAGTTTCCTGGGCTTTCAGCGCTGCTTCATCGGGTTGCTCGAAGAGGCCGCCTTCCACGTTCGATGGGGAGTGGAGAACGGGGTGGCCCGTCCCGTCGACATCCCGCTCTTCGACGGAGTGGCGACGCACGCGCTGCGGCAAAAAAATGTGTTCGTCACCGAGGACGCCGCCGCCACGCCGGGCGCGAATCTGGATTTCGTGGCCGCTTTCCACATCCGGCAACTTCTGGCTGTGCCCCTGATCGGTTCCAACGGCGATGTGCTGGGAATGTTCGGAGTTCTGGACCGGGTCGAGGCGGGGCCGATCAACGACGAAGACGTCCGGCGCGCACGTGCTCTGGCCGCGCAAGTGGCGATCGCACTCGAACTGACCCGCAACTTGCACCAATCCGAGGAGCACCGCCGCCGCGCCGAGGCCCTGGTCACGATCGTGCTGGAACTGAACACCGTCCTGCATCTGCCCGAATTCATGCGCAACTTCGCGGTGCGCGCCGCCGGCCTGCTGGGAGTCCGGTCCGTTGCCCTCAGCCTTTTCCGGAACTCGGAGATGGATACGGTGCTGATCCGCGGCGTCTCCGAAGCCAGCGCTTCCGAAGTCAACGATCCAGTGCTGCTGCGCCGCTTCGGTCAGGCGCTCAGCGCGGCCCTGCCGAAATACTCCACCGATGTTGCCTTCGCCCCCGCCAGCGATATGCTGGGAACCGCTCTCGCCTCCACATTGGGATGGACCGATTGCACCCTGATCCGGCTGGCGGGCTCCTCGGAAGAAAACGCCGGCGTGCTTTGTCTGGCCGACCGCGGCGCCCCGCCGGACAGCGAGGATCGCCAGTTGTTGCGGGCCATCGCCGGCCACGCCAGCATCGCTCTGGAGAATGCCTGTCTGTTTACCCGCATGCAGCAGGCCAACCGGCACTGGCTGGAAGTCTTCGATGCCATCAGCGATTTCATCGTGGTGCACGACGAGCAGCACAACGTACTCCGAGTCAATCGCTCGCTGGCGGATTTTGTCGGCATCGCCCCCGAGCAGTTGATCGGCCTCAACATGCGGGCGCTGGAAGCGCTTTCCGTCGGCGCTTCGCCGCACTCCTGCCCTTTCTGCCGCAGCGGCGAGGGTCTGGACGAATACGTACACCCCGTCCTCGAGCGCACCTACCTGATTTCCACCTCACGCATTCACTCCGCCAGCAGCGCCCAGTTGCAGACCGTGCATGTGCTCAAGGACATCACCGACCGGCGCGAAGCCGAGCGCCGTTATCGGGAACTGTTCGACAACACTCAGGAAGGAATTTTCTTCTCTACGCCCCAGGGTCGTTTCGTGGAAGTCAATGACGCGCTGGTTCGCATCCTCGGCTATAGCAGCCGGGAAGAAGTCATTCAGCTCGACATTCCCACCGAAGTTTATTTTTCTCCGCGGCGGCGGGAAGAACTCGGGGAACTATTCGAACGCCAGGGCGGACTGCACAATCAGGAAGAAATCTTCCGGCGCAAGGACGGATCGTCCGTTCACGTTTTCATCAACTGTTTCGCGGTGCGCGATCCGTCCGGCAACGTCCTGCAGTATCGCGGCCTCATACTCGATATCTCCGGCCTCCGCCAATCGCAAACCGAGCTGCAGAAAGAGCGTGATTTCTCCAGCAAAATCCTCAGTCATACCCAGAGCCTGATTCTGGTCACCGACACCGACGGGGTGATCAGTTATGCCAACCGGCGCTGGGGCGGTCTGGGCTTTCAGCAGAGCCAGATTCTGGAGCATCCTTTTCCCGAGCTGTGTGCCCCTCCGCGCCGCGCGGCGCTCCGGGAAGCGCTGGCCGCCGTAGCGCGCGGCCAGCAGGTCGATAACTTCGATTTGCCCCTGGTTCGCGGTGACGGCGCCAGCGGCCAGTTCTCCGTCAATCTGAGCCCGATCCACGGCGAAGACGGCCGGGTGAGCAGCATCGTGGTGGTCATGACCGACGTCACCGACTCCGCCATGCTGCGCGCCAAGCTGGTACACGCCGAGAAAATGGCGGCCGTCGGACAGTTGGTCTCGGGCGTCGCCCACGAAGTCAACAATCCCCTCACGGCCATCCTCGGATTCACCGACCTCTTGATGGAAAATACCGAGCTTCCCGAAAGTGCGCGGCGCGATCTGCGGGTGATTCTGCAGGAAGCGCAGCGCACCAAGCAGATCGTGCAGAACCTGCTCAGCTTTGCGCGCCAGATGCCGCCGCAGCGCCAACTGGTGCAGCTCAACTCCATCTTGCAGCGCACCGTGCACCTGCGTTCGTACGACTTCATCAGCCACGGCATTGAAGTGGTCGAACGCCTCGACCCGTCCCTGCCCGATGTCATGGGAGACTCCCACCAACTGCAGCAGGTGTTTCTCAACATCCTGAACAACGCCTACGACGCCGTCCGCGAAGGCGAGCACCCTCCCCACCCGGCGCGCATTGAGATCAAGAGTAAACAGGACGGCGGATTCGTCGAGATTTCTTTTAGCGATAACGGCGTCGGCATCGCCGATTCCGAACGGATTTTCGATCCTTTCTTTACCACCAAAGACGTCGGCCATGGAACGGGTCTAGGCCTGAGTATTTGCTATGGCATAGTCCGCGAACACGGCGGAGAAATTGTGTGTCACAACAACCCGGACTCTGAAGGAGCGACTTTTATCGTCCGCCTCCCGGTAGCATCTGAGGTGGCATCCTTTGGAGCCGTTGCAGGAGACAATCCAAAATGACCCAGCCAGAAACTAAGACAGGAAACCAGCCGGGGAATATGACGGGAACGAAGTCCGCCAGTGCGCCCGTGCTGTTGATTGAAGATGAGCCCGCAGTCATGGCTTTGGTGCGCGCGGTTCTCGAGGGCCACGGATATTCCGTGGTTCCGACCGAATCCGGCGCCGAAGCTCTGCGTCTGCTGGCCGAAGGCAATTTTCACGGCGTCGTATCCGACATGCGCACCCCGGGCGGCGTCGATGGCGCCCAGGTCTATGCCTGGATCGCCGCCCATCGTCCGGAACTGGCCACGCGCCTGGTGTTCATCACCGGCGATATGGCCAACGAGGAAACCGCTGCCACGCTGCGCCGCACCGGTGCGCCGTGCGTGGAAAAGCCGTTTCGCGTGCAGGAATTCATTTCTGTGGTCCAGCAGACCATGGGCAAGGCTGCCTGATGACGCAGAATTTNNATGACCGTCGGCGAATCGCTCGGCTTCTTCTGCCTGGAAGCCGAGAGCGGGGACGCTGCCCTCGCCCTGATCGAGGAACAGCCTGTGCACATGGTCCTCACCGATATGGTCATGCCGCGCATGTCGGGCATCGAATTTCTGGAGCAAGTCAAACGCGATTTCCCCGCCATCGAAGTCGCCGTCATGACCGGTCACGGATCGGTGGAAACCGCGGTGCAGGCGATGAAGCTGGGCGCCTACGATTACATTGCCAAGCCCTTCGCTCCGCTCGACGATCTGCGCCTTTTTCTGCGCCGCATGGCCGATAAAGTCCGCCTGGTGGAAGAGAATCTCTACCTCCGCGAACGCTCCGAAACCGAGACCGCCGTCCACGGCATCATCGGCAGTTCGGCCAGCATCCAGCACGTGCTGCGCCTGATCTCGCGCCTCAAGGACACGCGCACTCCGGTCCTGATTGCCGGCGAAAGCGGCACCGGCAAGGAGCTAGTGGCCCGCGCTCTTCATTTTCGCGGGAACATGGCCAGCCGCCCCTTTGTCGCGGTCGACTGCGGATCGCTCGTTCCCACCCTGATCGAAAGCGAATTGTTCGGCTACGAGAAAGGCGCCTTCACCGGCGCGCTTCGTTCCAAGCAGGGTCTGCTGCAATCGGCCGATACCGGAACCATTTTTCTCGACGAGGTGGGCGAACTTCCTCTGGAGATGCAAGCCCGGCTGTTGCGCTTTATCCAGGAGAAAGAAGTGCGCCCCGTGGGCAGCAATCAAAAAGTCAAGGTGGACGTGCGCATCATGGCCGCCACCAACCGCGATCTCGACGCCGAATATAAGAAAGGAACCTTTCGCAAGGATCTTTATTTCCGCCTNNGAGCGCCTCGCTCCCGGACGCGGCGTTCAGGTCTCCGGCAACGCCATGAAGGCTCTGCTGGCGTACGACTGGCCGGGCAATGTTCGCGAACTGGAAAATTGTCTGGAGCGGGCCGTCGCCCTCGGCGATCAGCGCATCCTCGAAGTCAGCGATCTGCCGCCCTCGATCGCGCAGGCGGAAATCCAAGCCGAACCGCTGGAGTCGGGCGACTTCTCCGGCCGCGCCACCGACTTGGGAGATATCGAGCGCGCCACCATCGAGCGCGTCTTTACGCAAGTCAACGGAGACAAAGCCCGCGCCGGCAAAATGCTCGGCATCAGCCGCGCCACCCTCTATCGCAAGCTGAAGCGCTACCACATCGGCGCCCGCGAAGAGCCTCCCCAATCCACCACGTTGCAATAAATTTGGATTGGGTGTGGTTTTATTGTTTTTTCCTTCGTGGTCCTTCGTGCCCTTGGTGGTGATCGCTTTTCTTCACGGTGCAACAGAACCTCTTGTTCGCAACCTCGCCCTCGCAACCTTCGAACTGAGACCACTTGTGTCATCCTGAGACGCCTTTTCGCCAATCCCGAGGGAATGACCTCCTCTGGCACCCGCGCAACGCCGTTAACTCCTTATCCTTTCTTTCACTTGCTCTTAGGGGCATGACCTTCAAGTTTTTGGCGGCGCTCGTGCACAGCTAAATGGCGAGAAAGCAGAGCGAGTCTCCTCGCAACTCTTTCCAACCAGGAAGAGGGGAGACTCGGCTGCTCCAACTCCCCCGGATCGAGGTTCTACTGTGCCGCACCAGGCAACTGCTCGCGCTCTCGAATCGGACATTGTAAGCCGCTTGGCCAAATTCTTTCCCGAAGCCAGCCCGGTGCGGATTCCCATCAAGCTCAGCCGCATTCATGGCAACGGCAATGGCCGTAGGACCGCTCACGAAAGCGACGGCATTTTGCTGCAGGAGACCGTGATCGAGTACGGCACGTCGCAGGAAGTCTTGTTTGCCATCGATCATCCGCTGGAATTTGGCGATTATGTCCTGGTCGAAAGCCGCGACCGCTCCCTTCGTGCCGAGGCGTCGGTGGTCGCGGTTCAATATCATCCGGAACGGACCGTGGTTGCCGTCCGCTTCCTCAAACCGGTTCCCAATTGGATTGTGAAATCATGACTGCATCCGCCCAACCTTCGTTGGAAGAGAAAGAAACCACGCTCTCTGCCCTGCGGCCCGTATACGCCGCGCTGGTCCGCGAATTTGTGATTGAGGTCCCTGCCTGTCCCGCCGATGAGGCGCCGTCGCCGGAGTCGGTCCAGCAGGCCGAAGACTGGTTCCAGCAGGTCGACGCGCAGATTCAGGTGCACCAGTTGCGCCAGTTTCTGCAGACCACGCCGCTGGCCAGCGAAGCCGTGCTGCGCCAACTTCTCGCCCATCACCTGCAGAAGGCCTCGAAGTCCGGCAGTGACCGCGACAAGACCGATTACCTGCTGGTCCAGTATTTCTCGCTGTGCGCTCCTTCGGGCATGGAAGACGCGGACGTCGACCTCGATTACGTTGCGCAAGTGCTGGAGCCGGTGCTCGGCCCGCTACAGCCGAAGGTTCCCGCATGGTTGGGTTCTCTGGAGACCATCCTGCAGTCGGCGACGCGCAGCCGGCGGCTGAGCGAACTGCTGCACAGCGGTGTGCTCGAACAAGGGCGCAAGCTCAAGACGCAGAATGCGGCCGATTACTTCGAGCCCTCGGTCATGGTGGGGTTTGCGCGTTTCAGCTTCATGCTGCGGCGGATCTTTTTCCGTCTCATGCACGACGATCTCAACGCCATCCAGGACGGCTTGCGCGAACTGGAGCGCCGCGGCGTTGCGACCATCGATTGCCGCCGCGCCCAATTTTCCGCCGAAGAACCGATCGGGCGTTTGCGCATGATCTGCCAGTCCTGGAAAGTCATGTTCCACGCCGAATACTCCACGGGACAGCCGCTGCGCATGCTGGTCGATCTCCGAGCGGCGGTCGACGACGCGCTCCAGAACGGGGCGCGCAAGAATCCGCTGGCCGCGCGCGCCGCCGCCGCTCCCGCAAAATCCGGGGCCGAAACGGAAAATTAGTCTCCTGTAGAGACGGGGCTTGCCCGTCTCCGCCGCGGCCGGAGACGCGGCCAGCCGCGTCTCTACAGGAAATCAGACGTCCCGATTGGCCGAGTCAGAAAGCGACCATGAGCACAAAACGCCCGACCGTCCTGATCCTGGCCAGCGACCCCGCCTTCGCGCGGGACATAAGCGCAGCTTGGCCCCAGGAACCCGCTCCGCGTTCCGCCACGCATTCCGGTCGGCCGGAGTTCGTCGTGCTCGACCAAGGCTTGTCGCGCGACCTCGAGGGCGGCCACTACGACCTGGCGATTGCCGACGCCTCTTTCGATGAAAAGAACACGAAAGGGAAGAACAGCCAAGCCCTAGGCAGAGACCGGCACCAAGTCCTGCGGCAGTCGCTCGCCGCCGCCCGCAAGCCCGCAATCATAATTCACTCAGAGCGCATTCACTCAGAGCGCATTTATTCGGACCGCTCGCTCAATTTCTACCAACTCCATGGGGCGGTTCTCGAATTGCGTCGCGAGTCCGGACTCTGGCCCGCGATCGCGGGTCTGGTCGGGCGGGAGATCCTTCGCCGGATCCAAGCCGAATCTCGCGCCCGCGAAGCCGGGACGCTTTCGGCCGCCGCCCAAGCCGAGGCCACTCTGGGGCGCTACATGATCGAGATGCGTACCAACGTCAACAACGCTCTCACCACCGTGCTCGGCAACGCCGAACTGATGGTGCAAGAGCCCGGACTGCCCGCCAACGTCCTCGCCGAAGCCGATACCATCCGCAACATGGCGCTGCGACTGCACGAAGTCTTTCAGCGTTTCTCCTCGCTCGAAAAAGAACTCAGGATCGAAAAAGAACTCAGCGGCGCCGTTCGCGAATCCGGCAAGAAAGCTGCCCACGCCGGTGCCGGACGTAGCTAGTCGGACCTTGTCAGGAATTTCCGATCGACGTCAACCTCAGGCGAACAGAAATTCTTTCGTCCTCAGCTCTTTGACCGCATCCCGCAGCTTGGCCGCCTTCTCGAATTCAAACCGCTTGGCCGCTTCGCGCATATCACTCTCTAGCTTCGCGATGTAGGCTTCCAACTCTTCCTGCGACTTGAATTCCGGAATGCCATCCACTTCGGCGGAAGTCAGGTCGGTGTAGTCGGCGGCTATGATCGCGACTAGCGTCATGTCGAGCGGGCGAATGATGGATTCGGGCGTGATTCCATTTTCTTCGTTGTAGGCCTGCTGGATGGCCCGGCGGCGGTTGGTTTCGTCGAGCGCCTTTTTCATGGAGTCGGTCATGCGATCGGCATAGAGAATGGCCTGCCCGTTTAGATTGCGGGCGCAGCGTCCAATCGTCTGGATCAGCGAACCGGCGGAGCGCAGGAAGCCTTCTTTGTCGGCATCGAGAATCGCCACCAGCGATACTTCGGGCAGGTCGAGGCCCTCACGCAGAAGATTGATGCCGATCAATACATCGAACTCGCCTTTGCGCAGGTCGCGCAAAATCTTGACCCGCTCCAATGTCTCGATTTCGGAGTGCATGTAGCGGCACTTCACGCCGACTTCGCTGTAATACTCGGCCAGGTCTTCGGACATGCGCTTGGTCAACGTAGTCACCAACACGCGCTCGTTGCGGGCGACGCGGTCGCGGATCATGTGCAGCAGGTCGTCGATCTGTCCTTTCACCGGACGTATCTCGACCGGCGGATCAATCAGACCAGTGGGGCGGATGACCTGTTCCACGACCACGCCGGCAGTCTTAGTAAGTTCGTAAGGACCCGGCGTAGCGGAGACGTAGACGATCTGGTTGGTGCGATGCTCGAACTCCTCGAAGGTGAGCGGACGGTTGTCGAGCGCGGAGGGCATGCGGAATCCGTATTCCACCAGCGTCTGCTTGCGCGAGCGGTCACCGTGATACATGCCGTGGAGTTGGGGCACGGTCTGATGCGACTCGTCGATAAACATCAGAAAGTCGCGCGGAAAATAATCGAGCAGTGTAGGCGGAGGCTCGCCGGGGAGCCGTCCAGTAAAATGCCGCGAGTAGTTTTCGATGCCGTGGCAGTAGCCCATGGCCTTGATCATTTCCAGGTCGTACATCACGCGCTGATGGATGCGCTGCGATTCCACCAGCCGCCCTTGCTTTTCCAGTTCCGCTTCCCACCACGCCAATTCGGTCTTGATCGAACCTACGGCCGCGGCGCGGGTCTCTTCCTTCATTACATAGTGCGTCTTCGGATAGATCGGCAGCCGCATGTAGCGCTGCTTGACCGTCCCAAACAAAGGATCGATCTGTGAAAGCGATTCGACCTCGTCGCCAAACATTTCAACGCGATACGCATTGTCGTCGTAAGTGGGATAAATTTCGATGACGTCGCCGCGCACGCGAAACGTCCCGCGCCGGAAATCGCCTTCCGTCCGCTCGTAAAGAATTTCAACCAGCTTGCGCGTGATGTCCGCGCGCTTGATCTTCTGTCCCTTCTCCAGGAACAGCATCATGCCGTAGTAAGCCTCGGGCGATCCCAAACCATAAATGCAGCTGACCGAGGCCACAATCAAACAATCGCGCCGCTCAAACAACGACCGCGTAGCCGAGAGCCGCAGCCTGTCGAGTTCGTCATTGATCGTCGATTCCTTCTCAATGTAAAGATCCGCCGCCGGTACATAAGCCTCCGGCTGGTAATAGTCATAGTAGGAGACGAAGTACTCGACCGCGTTGTGCGGGAAGAAGCTTTTGAACTCGTGGTAGAGCTGGGCGGCCAGCGTCTTGTTGTGGGCCATGACCAGGGCAGGCCGGTTGGCGGCTTCGATCACTTTGGCGGCGGTGAAGGTCTTGCCCGATCCGGTGACGCCGAGCAGAACTTGATGCTGCTCGCGATCGAAGACGCCACGGGTGAGCGAGTCGATGGCTTGCGCCTGGTCGCCTTGGGGCTTGTAGTTGCTTACCAGCTTGAAGTCCACACCGCCCATTATAGGGGAGGGGTGAGGGCTGGCCGAGGATGCACCTCTTCTGAGTGGAGGATGCACTTCTGTGTAAATATGCTATTTGGAAGGCAGCACCTGGGAAGTTTGTACTAAGCGATTCACCTTAGACGTTGAGCAAAACTGGCGGTGCGCATGTGCCTGCAATGACGACAGTAACCGCCGTTTTCCAAGGAAAAAGCGCGCCGCAGAAGTTTTAACGCTTAGTTAACAGCCGCAGCCCGATTTGGCCGTGTGAATGCAAAATGAGCCGAGGACCTGAGTGCTCAGCCACTTGCAGCGCCTGGGTCGGATCGGCAAGGTGCAGTCCTTATGGAAGAGAAGTTCGGCCACGTAGGACCCCGGGAGCGGCAGATCGTTGAGTTGCTTCTCCAGGGATGTGACAACTCGGAAATCGCTAAAGATCTGAACATCGCCGAGAGAACGGTCAAGGCGCATTTGAACCGCCTGTTTCTGCGTTTCGGAATCAGGGGGGGCATCAAGCGGGTTAAGCTCGCGACTTTATTTTATCGGAGGCAATTATGGTTGGAGAGACAGCAAACCGCCGCGGGCCCAGCGAACGCGAACAGCTCATCATTCAACGCGTAGCCGAAGGCTGCAAAAACCGGGAGATCGCCGACTCGCTGGGGACCACCGAGCACGTGGTGAAGAATTATTTACGGTTGATCTATGACAAGTTGGGGCTGTGGAACCGGGTCGAGCTGGCGCTGTGGTACGAAGCGCGGCAGCACGAGCAGGTCTATCACGCCTGAGTGGCGCCGGAGCGATTGGTGGCGTTCCTGCTCGAGGGATTCAAGGGGCGGGGACGACCTCCGTTGAACCGGCCGGGTCAGGGCGGCATTTCAGCCGCACCGATCAGGACGCCGCGGTTTCCGGGCGGGGTTCGGTCGTCGGCTCGGTCCTCGAACTGCGGCGGCGAAGCACGCGGCGGCGCTGCGACTCCTGGAGCGGTGGGGAGGCGGCAATCGCGCACAGAACGTAGAACAGCGCGGCGTTTGCCGGAATTTGCAGATTGAAATCGACAAAGCTGTGTACCAGGATGCCCACGCAACCGAGCAGAGCGGCCACCGTCAAGGCGCCGCTGGTGTTCTCGGTCCAGTCATTATTCCTAATCTTGCCCGCTGCCTGGCGGAACACCAACGCCAGAAACCAGACCGCGATGGAGAATCCGGCCATGCCGGTCTCGACCAGCAGTTGCAGATAATCGTTGTGGGCCTGGTTCACGAAGAAGGCGGTGTAGAAACTGCGAAATTCCGGGTAGACGATGGGAAAGGCGCCCAGTCCCCAACCGAGCAAGGGCCGCTTGATCAACATGCGCAAGCAGTCGCGATCAATACTGAGGCGAAGCCCTCCGTTGATTTCCTCACGGGCTTCGGAGTGAATGCTGATGAGGCGCTGGGTGAGTGCGTTGTTACCCATCCAGAGGAGAAANNTCGCGCTTGCGAAGCAGCAGGACGCTGAGTACCACCATCTGCGCCGCGAACGCCGCCATGCCTCCGCGCGAGCCGGAAAGAAAAATACTCGCCGCCATCAGGGCGGCGATCGCCGCCACCGCAATCTTGCGCTTCCCACTCGTCAACCGAGTTGCGGCTAACACCAGCGGGAAGGGCGTGAGCATCTCCATCAGGCCGGCATAATGATTGTGATTGACGTAGGGTCCATAAATGTTGCCACCCTGCTCCAGGGCTCGAATCCAGTAAAGCTTTCCGTTCGGCGCCATACCCTGCAACACCGCGAACAAAGCCACGACCGCCCCGTAAGCCGTGAACAGCTTTGCCATGAGCCCAAACTGAGAAGAGTGGCGCAGGGTCTGGGTCACGACGAACGCCAGCATGCCGTAGGCGGCGTAGAGCAGTAAGTGAGAACAGGTCACGTGACGGTAGGCCGTTGTCCCAACCACCCACTGCACCAGCGCCAGCACAAAAAAGGCGGCCATGGGGAGATAGAGTGGGTTGCTGGAGACATTCAGTTCCCGACTGATCCATTGCCGGTACGCCCAAACTGCCAACAGCAACATGGCGCACGCCTCCAAGGAAAAAATGGACCAAGGTTCGACCGCGCCAAAGGCCAGCGGCCCGAGCAGCAGCACCGCACTGGCCCCCATCAGCAGCGCGGTGTTGCTAAGTCTCGGTCGCGAGACCTTAGCGGCGGGTGCGGGTTCAGGCGGCGCGGCCAGGGCGGAACTCACGGTTTGTCCTTGGATTCGGTTGGGGAATTGTCGAAAGAATCAGCGGGAGAAAGTTGGAAATTGTCGAGCCAAAGCTTGCCGCGAATTGCCGCGCCGGCCGGGAAGCGCTCGATGGCCAGCCGGAGCAGGTTGGTGGAGTCCGGAGTCGTAACCTTGGAGTGAACTTCCTTCCAGAAGTCGGCATCGTTGAGCGAGTCGCTGGTATATAGCGGTGTGCCCGTGTAGGCGTCGCGCAGCACGATCTGGGGCCCGCCCGCGCCCTCAAAGTCCGCCGACTTGTAGTAGACGGAAAAGTCATAAGTCGTCGCGCCGCGCACCGGAATAAACTGTTGAATCCCCGCGTCGTTGATGCCGGGACCTTCGAAGGTGAGGGAAAGAGAGCGACGTCCCTGGTGAAAGTCGCTGGCATCGAGCAAGGGCCGGACTCCGGTTCGATTGACGTAGTTCCAGTCGAAGCCTCCGTTCAAAATGTCGAGGCTGAAATCGCCGTTCACCACCAGGTTGTCCTCGGTGGGCAGATAGGCAGAGAGGCCAAGCGTGTCGGCGCTTTGCATCCAGGCCGACATGGCGGCGTCGGGACGACGCACATCGATGAGATAACGCACCTGTTCGTACAGATAGCGGTTGGGGAATTTCTCGTGCAACTGGGCGAGACGGTCCCAGGTTTTGATGACGCCCTCGGTTTCCTGTTTGCTCTTCAAGAGGCTGAGAAAGGAAATCAGGCAATGGACGCGAGCCGGCACCGCGTCGCGGAGCAGAGCGTCCGTGTCCGGACGCACGCGCCAGCAGGCGCGCAGGGCGGCATCCTTCAGTTCAGCGTCGTTCTCGATGACGACGTGGAATTCGCGCAGGGCGCGATCGATATCGCCTCCGATGAGGAAAAAGTTTGCCGCCTCCCACGCCACATCGGCAGCGGTGGGCTCGGCCTGCAACGCGCGATCCAGTGCCGATCGCTGGCCCGCGAGATCGCCAGTTACCTGATAGGCCGCGGCCAGATCCAACCAACCGTGGGCATCGTGGGGGTTGAGCGCGACGGCGGATCGAAGGCTGTCGATCGCCGACTGAGGGTCGCCGGCCACAAACGCAAAGTAGCGTCCGAGCCGATGGCGATAGTCGGCATTTCCCGGCGCCAGACGCACCGCGCGTTCCAGCGATGGCAACTCCGCGCGCGAAGCGAAAACGCTGGCCGCAAACTCCGTGCCCGCTAGAAGAAGATAGAGGCCCGCGAGAAGAACCAGACCCACAGCCAACAGCCAACGCCGCCGGTTTGAAAGTGCAATGGCCATAAAACGATCGGGTCATCGGGTGACCGGGTGATCGGGTCATCGAAACCCAGCTGCTCAGCAGTTCTTCGATGACCCGATGGCCCGATGGTCAGATCACCCGATCACTTCATTTGCCTCAAACCGCTTTCGGTTCCGCTTCGTCTCCCGCGTCAGGGGCCTCTTCCTGATAGTAGGATCCGTATTTCCCCTGATACTCGTAGTAGTAATAATAATCGGGGGAGGTTAGATCGACGGCGTTGAGGAGCACGCCGGCTATGTGCGCATTGACTTGCGTCAAGATGTCGCGGGCGCGGCGCAGCGCCTGTTTTGTTGTCTGGCCGGAACGGATCACCAGGATGGTGGCGTCGGCGCGGGGCGAGAGCACCACCGCGTCGGTGACAGAAAGAGTTGGGGGAGTGTCGATCACGATGTGGTCGAACTGTTCGCGCAATTCCTCGAGCAGGTCCCTCATGTTGGAGGAAGCCAGCAATTCGGCGGGATTCGGGGGCGGCGTACCCGCGGGCATAATGAAAAGATTGGGCAGGATGGGAGACGTGGCCACGGTCTGCTCGAGGGTAGCGCTTCCGGTGAGCACGTTGCTGAGACCGCTGCGCGGGCCCATGCCCAGAGTTTTGTGAATGCTGGGGCGGCGCAAGTCGGCATCGATCAAGAGAACGCGGACCCCCTTCTGCGCGAGCACGATGGCGATGTTGATGCTGGTGGTGGTTTTGCCTTCCTGCGGACGCGCGCTGGTGACCATGATGACTTTCGGCGGCGCTCCCAGATTCGAGAGCAGCAGCGAAGTCCGCAGGGCGCGATACGATTCGGCCATCTGCGACTGGGGGCGAACCTGGGTTACGGTTTCCACCACTTCCTGGGAGGCAGTCAAAGCCAGCCGCTTGCCCGTGACCCCGTAGTTGGCGGACTTGGAACCGAGCGGGATCATGCCCAGAGAAGGAAGACAGGAGAGAGCTTGCGCCTGCTCGGGGGTGCGGACGGTATTGTCCATGCTCTCGAGCAGGAAAGCCAAGCTGACGCCGGAGATGACGCCCAGCAACAGCGCGAAAGTCAGGTTGCGTGGAATGTTGGGTTCGCTGGGCGAGGTGGGAACACGCGCCGCATTAATGATGCGGAAGTT
>PKXK01000088.1 GCA_003132325.1 Acidobacteriaceae bacterium | reverse complement strand
GGGAATGCGGCTCAAACTGTCTCCTCTCCCCAAGCGCCCGGAAGACACAGTGGCTCCAAAATCGCTGAACAGCGAGGGCGAGGAACAAGCGAACGCGGAGCAGAAAGACCAGCAAGAAAGCAGCGCGACCGAACAGACTTCAAAAGAGCAGAAACCTTCCGCGTCCGGTTCGCAGACTCCGCATCGCATGCCCAGAGATCGTTACGTTGCGCCGGAGATGGTCAACTGGACGAAAGTCTTCCGCTTTGGCCACGCCTTATTGGTGCCGACCAGCGTGAACGATTCCAAGCCCATGTTGTTCGGGCTCGACACGGGCGCGTTCAGCAATATTCTCTCGCTGCGTGCTGGGCGGCAGGTCGCCAAAGTAGGTTCAGATTACCGCGACCGGGTCAGTGGATTAAGCGGGACGGTAGATCAGGTCTACAGTTCCAAGAAGGCGACTCTGGCGTTCGGGCACCTTCGCCAATCGAACCTAGGCATCATCACGTTCGACCTCTCCAACGTGAGCGGCCAAACCGGGACGGAGGTTTCCGGCTTTCTGGGGTTCGAAATGCTCAGGAAGCTTGAGTTGAAGCTGGACTACCGCGACGGTCTTGTGGATTTCGAGTTCGACCCTAAACGCGTGCCTCTCGCGAGATAGTCATGTCTGATGTGTTTCCTTCATTTGCGAAAAGCGAGATTTAGAATGGCTGCATGAAACGAATCTGCGTTTTCTGTGGCTCCAGTCAGGGCAGCCGCCCAGAATACCGAGCGCCACGGAGGAATTGGGCGCTGCACTTGTGCGCCGGAACATCGGGCTGGTCTATGGCGGCGGCGTGGGTCTGATGGGCGTGCTGGCGGATATGTAGCCCTGCCGCTTTGCTGACTTTGCTATTTCTGCTGAAAAAGGTTGGTATCTGTGAAACCGGCTGAATACTCTTGATACTTTGCTGGGGAAGGTGTAAATGTCTGTGGTGAGAATCAGATAGCGGCGAAAGCCAATGTTTATGCAATAGAGAATCCCGAGGTGATGTTGAACTCATTCCTCTCGGCCAGTAGCTCGCGTTTAGACCCTTGCTGACCTTATTCCTACAACTCCCTTGCGGGTGCATTGTAAGCCGATCTTGCTCGGGCTCCGGGCTCACCGCCAACCGGATAAATTAGTTCAACGCCTCAGGACTCTATCTTGCCTTTAACAGTGGCTCCTGTTCTCCTCAACCAGCGCTTAGCTATAGACCCTTGCTCGCCCTCCCAAACTCACCTCGCGGTGGTCTGAGTGACTACGCTTGAGCCCCGGACGCCGCACCAACCGGGAAAACTTCAGAACGTGTCAAAGAACGATTATGTTTTTAGCACTTTCAGTTTTTACGTCAACACAATTCATGCATCTGTAACTGCTTATTCCTCAATCGAGTGCAGGTCGTGCACAGGCGGGTGACGCGGAAGTTGTGCAACGGGCGGCGACGGGCTGCGAAATCGCCAGCATCCATGCGGTATTTCGCGGTTTCGGGCCGGGGAAGTTCTGCTTTGGTTGTGCGGGCAAGGGGATTCCGGCTGTGCAAATCGGCGGTTCAGGCGCATGAATCCTGATCGCTCTGGGAGCCCCGGCGGCTGAAAGCCGTGCCCTGCCCAAAACCAAAACAACCCAAAGTTGTTCAGCAGTCTGAGACGGGGCAAGCCCCGTCTCTACACGAGTTTTTCCGCAAGCTGTGAAGCCGCGCCCCTTCAAAACAGAGTCAAACCCCGACGAGTTACACTAGGCTCCGATGGGCCTTCCGGTTTCACGGCTGCGCCAGTGGTTCGCTTTGGGCGCGATTTTGATGATTGCAACGGTTGGGGGGATGTATTTCTACGCGCGCTGGCGTGTGCGCACGGCTGTGCACGAGGTTCCGGCAAAAATCGGTTTGGACATTCAGCAAACTGCCGAAGGCTTTTCCGTCTCCAAATCGGTGGAAGGCCGCACTCTGTTTACGGTTAGCGCCTCCAAGGCGGTGCAGTTCAAAGGGGGCGGACATGCGGAGTTGCACGACGTCAAAATCGTTGTCTACGGCAAGGATTCCAGCCGTTTCGACCGCATTACTGGAGACGACTTCGAGTACGATCCGGCGTCGGGCAATGTGAGCGCGAAGGGCACGGTGCTGATCGACCTGGAGGCGAATCCGGAGGGGATACGGCATTCCGACCAGGCGCCTCCGGAGCAGACTAGCGACCCGATTCATCTGGAAACCAACGGCCTCGTCTTTAACAAGAATACGGGGGACGCTTCCGCCAGCGGGAAGGTGGTGTTTCAAACGCCGCAGGCTTCGGGTTCGGCGATGGGCATTGAATATGTGGCCAAGACGGGAACGATGAACTTGCTCTCGGAGGTGGTGGTGGAGGTCAGCAGGCCGCGGGCGGCGAGTCTGAATGCCGATCATGGCCTGATTTCGAAACAGCCCCGGCAGATTGCGCTCACCGGGGTGCGGCTGACGCGCGAGGGGCAGCGACTACAGTCCGACCAGGCGACGTTTTTCTTGCGCGATGACAACACGGTGGAGCGCGTTCTTGCCGAGGGCAACGTGCGGAGCGAGTTTCACGGGCGGGCATTGTCCAAGTCTAGCTCGAAAACGTCTTCCTCTCGAACGTCCGGTTCGGAAGCGCAGGCGCGGTCGGATCGGGCCGAATTGTTCTTGGCCGGCGCGCGGAATCAACTGACCACGGCGGTTCTCAGCGGGAACGTGCAACTGGCTGCGGGAGACGCGGCAAGCCGCGTCTCTACTGGAGGGCAGAACCAGGGTGCGCAGAACCAGGGTTCGGAAGGCTTGGGAACGCAGTCGGCCGAGGCTTCCGCTGGACGGGTGACACTGCACTTCGGCGGACAGCAAATTCTCCAAACCGTTCATGCGGAAGACGGCGTCCGGCTTACGCAGAAGAAGGGGGAGCGGGCGGGACGGGCGGGGACGCCCGTCGCTCCACGATCTGAATCTGACGATGCGCAGGAGGTTGAGATGACTGCGCCGGTGATGGACTTCATCGTGAAAGACGGGCGCCGGCTGGAGCGCGCCGAGACCAGCGGAGCGCCGCAGATCGTAATCACGCAGCCGGGCGCGAATCAGAAGACGGTGGTCACGGCGGCCAAGTTCACGGCGAAGTTCACGGAGAAGAATCGGCTGGCCACGCTGCATGGCGAGCCGGAGGCCAAGATTGTCAGCAGCAAGATTGTCAGCAGCAAGGTCGACGAGAATAAGATCGGCGGCGCGCCGGGACAAGATCGAGTATCGACCAGCCAGATGTTGGACGTCATCTTCCGGCCCGAGGGTGGGGTTCGGGCGATCACACAGACGGGTCGTGTCGCTTACGTCGATGGGCCGCAGAAGGCCTGGGCCGAGCGGGGAGAGTACACGACCGCCGATCAGATGCTGGTACTGAGCGGATCGCCTCGGGTGGTGGACAACGGGATGACGACTACGGCCCAGACGATTCGCATGAGCCGCGCGACGGGCGACGCCATTGCCGAGGGCAACGTCAAGAGCACGTACTCCGATCTGAAGGCGCAACCGGGGGGCGGCATGTTCGCCTCCTCCGACCCAATCCACGTGGCGAGCCGCAGCATGACGGCGCATCGTTCGCCGGCGATTGCGGTGTACACGGGCGACGCCCGCTTGTGGCAGAACGCGAATGTGGTCGAGGCTCCCAGGCTGCAATTCGATCGCGATCGACGGTCATTGCTGGCGCAGGGGCTGGCGCAGGGGCTGTCGCAGAGGAGCTTGGCGCAACCAGTTTCGACCGTGCTGGTGCAGGTGGACAAGAGCGGAAGGGCGACCCCGGTCCGCATCACATCGGCGCGTCTGAACTATGCGGATGCGGAGCGGAAGATTGTCTTGGGCGGCGGAGTGACGGCGAAATCGTCCGACGCTACGCTGACCGGACAGGAAATGACGGTGTTTCTGTTGCCCCAGAGCCAAACGCGCCAATCGCCGGCAACTGCTGGACCGGGAACGGCCGGGCAGGTGGAGCGGATTGTGGCCGAGGGCAAGGTGGTGATTGCACAGCCGACGCGCCATGCGACCGGCGACCGGCTGGTGTACACGGCAGCCGAGGACAAGTTCGTGCTGACGGGCGGGTCGTCGAGCGGACCTCCTTGCATTTTTGATGCCGAACGGGGCAAGATTACTGGCGATTCGTTGACTTTCTTCAGACACGATGATAGGGTGCTCGTAGAAGGACGAGAGACCTCCCCTACCATCACTAAGACACAAGTGGCACGATAAATGCATACGCTAGCCACCGACGAAATTGGGAAATCCTATCGTGGCCGACGCGTTGTAAACGGTGTCAGCCTTCAGGTTCTGCAGGGAGAGGTCGTGGGCCTTCTGGGACCGAATGGCGCCGGAAAAACCACTACATTCTATGCCATCGTGGGCCTGGTTCCTCCCGATACAGGCAGGGTGCTGTACGACGACGAAGATATCACCAGCGTTCCCATGTACATACGGGCTCGCCAGTATGGCATCAGCTATCTCCCTCAGGAAGCATCGGTGTTTCGGAAGCTGACGGTCGAGGAAAACATCCTGGCCGTGCTGGAAGTGCAGCCGATTTCCTGGCATGAGCGCCGGGAAAAGGCGGAGAAGCTGATTGACCAGCTCGGGCTGGAGCATATACGGCAGAATCGTGGGTATGCGTTGTCGGGCGGGGAGCGGCGGCGGGTGGAAATCGCGCGGTCGCTCTGCATCAATCCCACGTTCATTTTGCTGGATGAGCCGTTCTCGGGTATTGACCCGATTGCAGTTTTGGATTTGCAGAAGATCATTTCCGATTTGCGAGCCGGTGGGATCGGGATCCTGATCACGGACCACAACGTCCGCGAAACGTTGTCGGTGACGGATCGGGCATACATCATCAACGAGGGCCGGATTTTCCGCTCCGGTACGCCGGAGGAGTTGGGGAGCGACCCGGAGGTGCGACGCGTTTATTTGGGGGAAAGCTTCTCNNATTGACCTTTCGTGTCGACGCGATCTACCTCGGTGCATGAGAAGCTAAGTTTTCCACACTCGGAAGTGCAGAAGCGTAAGGCGCGCCGGGTGGGTGAAGAACGATAGGGATTAGACTGCCAGTTCTTGGTTGCCAGTAACCCTGACTCTCACAGGGCACTGACAACCGGCAACTAGCAACTGGCAACTGCTTTTATGCTTCTTCAGCACAAACTGAACGTCAAGTTATCGCAGCGGCAGATTCTGACGCCGGGCCTCGTGCAAATGGTGTCGGTGCTCGCGCTCAACAAGCTCGAGCTCAAGGACATGATCAATGCCGAGATGGTGGAGAATCCGGTGCTGGAAGAGCTGGAAGATGCCATCCCGATGCTCGACGATGTCGGACGCCAGGAGGAAGAACGCGACCGGCTCGCCGCCAAGGCAACCGCCCCGGAAGAGGGTCCCGCGACCATTGCGGACGAGAAGAAGGATCCTTTCGAAGAGATCGATTTTGGTTCGTTCTTCCAGGATTATCTAGATCCGGGCTATCGCAGCTCGGGAGAAATGGAAGAGATCGAGAAGCCTTCGTTCGATAACTTCCTGTCGAAGCCTGGGAACCTGAGCGACCACCTGCTCTGGCAGTTGGGCGCGATTTCGGTGCGGCCGGCGGTGCATCAGGCGGCAGAACTGATCATTGGGAATCTGAACGAAGAAGGCTACCTAATTGCGAGCGACGAGGAACTGCTGGGCATCGCTCCGGTGGCGGCTCCCGAGGCCGATGTGGAAGTGGCGGCCAAGATTGTTGGGGAAGCGGAGGCGCTGGGAATTGCCGTCGAAGAACAGTTGCCAGTTGCCGGTTGCCAGTTGCCAGAGGCTTCCGTTCTCGCGCCGGAGGACTCGGCCGCAAAAGATATGTACTCTTCGCCGTCGATGGCCGCAGACGCTGGAACTGAGTCTTTGGTCGAGTCAGAGGCTGCCTTAGAAATAGCAGCGGACACTCCGCTGCCCGGCGCGGCGAGCCCTGGAGCGGGCATTGTAGCGAACAAGGAAACGAACACCGCTGCGAACGCTGGAGCAACGGGCACGGGAGCCGCCACAGCTCCGGCGCGCTATGCGCCGGTGAACTTCACCCTCGCGGATCTGCATGAAGCGCTGGAAGTTGTACGCCAGTTCGACCCGCCGGGCATCGCCTGCCGCGGCCTGCGCGAATGCCTGCTGTATCAGTTGCGCTACCATCTGGAGCAGTTGCCGCTGCACCGAAACGGCAACGGCCTGACCGAGCAAGTGGTGAGAGACGCGATTGCCATCGTCGACCAGCATTTGAGAGCGGTGACGCTGAAGCAGTTCAAGGAAATTGGGCGCGCGATCGGGCGTCCGGTGGAAGCGGTGCAGGCGGCGCTCGAGTATGTCCGCACGCTCGATCCGCGGCCGGGCTTGCGCTACAACAAAGTTCCGGCCCGGTGGATCGAACCGGATGTCGCGTTCGTGAAGCACGGCGACGAGTGGCTGGTGATCATGAACGACGAAGACATGCCGCAATTGCGCTTGAATCCCGCGTACAAGCGCCTGTTGACCCGCGACGGCAACGACCGCGACACGCGCAACTACGTCAAAGACCGCTACAAGTCGGCCATCCAACTGATCAAGAACATCGAACAACGCAAGCAGACGATCGCCAAGGTTTGCTACTCGATTGTGGCGCGCCAGCAGGATTTTCTGGAACGGGGAATCGATCAGTTGAAGCCGATGATGATCAAGGAAGTGGCGGAGGAGATCGGCGTACATCCTTCGACCGTCAGCCGCGCCGTTGCTAATAAGTACGTGCACACGCAGCAGGGCGTTTTCGAACTGCGGTACTTCTTCTCCGAGAGCGTGCAAGGACCCGAGGGCGGAGGCACTTCGCTTCTGATTCTGAAACGGCGGGTCAAGAAACTGATCGAAGAAGAAGATCCGAGCCGCCCGCTGACCGACGAACAGATCACTCGCATTCTGCAATCGCAAGGCATCCAGGTTACTCGCCGAACCGTCGCGAAGTATCGGGAAGACATGAAGATTCCGAGCACGCATCAAAGAAGAGTGAAAAAGTGAAGTCAGAAGTCAGAAGTCAAATTGAAGAAGTAAAACCCAATGGTCACGACTCGTTTTTACTTCTTCAATTTGACTTCCGACTTCTGACTTTTTGGAGAGTGCAATGAACGTGGAATATACCGCGAGAAAATACCAAATCACTCCCACCATCCGCAGGGAAGTTGAAACCGGCCTTAACAAGATCCGCAAACTACTGGGCGACCGCTTCGAGACCAAGGTGATACTGGCGGTCGAAAAGCGGCAGCACAAAGCCGAGATCACGATCGATCCGCCCAACGGCCCGATTGTGGGAATAGCTCAGACCGCCGACATGATGTCAGCCATCAGTCAAGCGCTCGACCACCTGGAAAAGCAGGCGCTCAAACATAAGACAAAGTGGCTGAGCAAGAAACGCAAGGCGGGGAAGAAGTTCGATGGCCAGTCGTTACAGGACAACCTGGAGGCGGCGCTCGGGCTGGCGGAAAATGCCACCGTTTCCGTTCTGGTGCATAAATTTCCCTCGGTGGCGCGAACCACGGAAGTGCATTTGGTGCATGCCACGGACTCGGTCGCACTTCGTCCGATGACGTTGGAAGAAGCGATTAAAGAGACGCACTTCCGCGACAAAGATGTTTTCGTGTTCCGCGATCCCGAGGGCAAGTTGATGATCCTGCATCGCACGCGGGAAGGGAAAATGGAGTTGATTGAAGCACCGTAGGACGCAGCCATCAGCTATCAGCCGTCAGCCATCAGTAGAAGACGCAGATGATTGGCCCGGTGGGTTTACTGATGGCTGACGGCTGATAGCTGACGGCTCTTCTCACACGCCGCTGGTAGCTTCTTGCGCCCATTGCAGGGCCTGCCACCAAGGTGAGCAAATCTTTAAACAGGACCTCGCAGGTGCAATTCACGAAGGCGCGACGGGTCGGCGTTGAAGTAGTCTTCGACACCGTTGCGGAAAAGAAGTTCGTATCCGAACACTTTCTGCGAGCGGTCAAAAATTGGCTGGCGGGCAACGAAGCGCTGCCCCGGCAACGCAAGGGAGTGCGGGTCAGTGGCTTTCTCTGTGGCAGCTGCTGGTTTCACGTTTTTTATATCGGCGCAGCAGTGGCGGAACTTCAGGGGGAGCCGTGGATTGGTTATCTTCGATCTTTGGGAAATCGCGTATTTGGGAACCCGCCCATGTGGAAAACTAAAGGCACTCCCCCCTTGCGCGTTCGGCGGTTTCGTGAGTAACATCAAGATGTTCCCAATGGCCATGCTTCCAGGCTGGCCGTTCGCGCCCAGCAAAACTCCAGGCGCCCAGAATAAAGACAGTTTGAAACATCGTTCTCGATTTGCGTTCTCGAATAGTATCCAGCCGAGGTGGGGTTTGGTCTGCCGTTAGGCGGTGTGCGGTTTGCAGTATGTAACGCGTTGCGCCGCACGCCACAACCTAACGTGCCGACCGCGGGGGAAGACGAAACAATCGGGCCTGTGATCCAGGCCGGGAAGTAACTTCAAAGCTTCACAAGAGAAAAATATGAATGCAGGACCGGGACACTCCTCCTCAGGGGGAGGGAAACAGAAACGGCGCCGTGGACGGCGTCCGCCTAGACGAGGCGCGGGTGGCCCGATGGGCCGCCAGCGCCAGGAGCAGCAGGGCATTTTTACAGCTCCCATGGATCATAGCTACCGCGCCAATATGGGCGTGGATAGTGGCAATGGCAACGGCAGCAACCGGGGACCGCGACGGCCGGGTTTTTCGGCGTCGTACCCGGTGGCCGATCCGGAGCCTCTGCCAGCTCCACGAGAAGACGCCGCTTCGCGCGTTTTCGCATTTGTCGAAGACCTGTTCTTCCTGAGCAAGATTCAGGCCACGGGACAGAAGATGAACGTGAAGGTGGAGTTCGTCAAGAACGAAAAGGAACTCACCGAGCGTATGAAGAGCAACGGAGAAGAAAAGCCTTCGCTGATCATCTTCGACTTGAACAATGCCAATGCCAAGCCTTTGACGCTCATCCCAAAACTGAAAAGCAAGCTGAAAAAAGGGACGTCGATCATCGGATTTCTCTCGCACGTGCAGGGCGACTTGAAGCAGAAAGCGCACGAAGTGGGCTGTGACATGGTGCTGCCGCGGTCGGCGTTTTCGCAGAATCTGCCACAGTTGCTGCGCCGGCATGGGGCCATCGAGCCCGATTCCGGAGCAGGCGACTAGGGAGAGGTCAGAGGTTAGATTGCAGAGGTAAAACCTTCTGATATCTCCGCTCATAGGGTTTCACCTCTGCAATCTAACCTCTAACCTCTCACCTCCCCTGATACAATTTCGCCGTGCTTCTTCATAAGATTCTGATTCTGACTGCGGCCACCGCTTTGGTTTCCTCCGCTCCCACCCAGCAACCTCCGGTCAGTGCGCAGCAGCCTCCGGTAAAAGTGAGCGTCCTCAACGTGTGCGCGCCTTCGGCGGACGAGCAGAAGGAATTGTCGACGGCATTGGCCAAAGTGCCAGGCAAGCCGGTATTCAGCGCGGACTACGAAGTCTCTCGCGGGCATTCCACGCTCGACGCGAGCACACCCATCCCCGGCATGCAACCCTTGCCGGCTGGGGCAGTGTCGGCGGCCGATTATGTTCGGGTTCGGCGCGAGTTCCCCGGCGCCACCTTGTTCAGCAACGTCCAATACTCGTTCAGCGTGGATGCGACGAATATGGTGGAGACGCTGGTGCTGCGGATGCGGGAGCCCAAAGATCTAATGCAGGTTTCGATCGAGGACAGCGCTTCCAGCGTTGCTTCCGCGGCCGCGATGTTGTCGGCCAGCACGCCGGTTTCACGCGTCAGGCTGGAGCGCTTTGGGAAGTCGTCCGTGGCGCTGGCGCGGTGCTCGGGAGCGGAAGGAAATCCGGCGACGGATCAGAGCGCGTACGAACCGATCTTCCGCGCCGCCTCTTCGATTATGGAGCGCTATCGCGACGCTCTGGGAGCGCGCAAAATGGTGCCCCAGGAACTGGCTCACTTGCGCGCGGGAAGTTCAGCCAAGGCGGCTGGCGGCAGCAAGAAGAATAACAAGTAGTTTGCCCCGGTGTTGTGCGGCTTGAAGCGAAATCTGTTTTCCGGAATCTATCTTCTAGCACTTGTTTTAACCGCTTTTTAACTACTATGGATATACGCAATGTTGTCATCATCGGCTCTGGATGCGCCGGTCATACCGCCGCCCTCTACAGCGCCCGCGCCAACCTCAAGCCGCTCGTAATCGAAGGCCATGAACCGGGCGGACAACTCTCTCTGACCACGCTGGTGGAAAATTTTCCCGGTTTTCCCGAAGGCATCCAGGGGCCGGAACTGATCGAGAACATGCGCAAGCAGGCCGAACGCTTCGGCGCCGACTATCGTATGGGCCACGTGGACAAGGCCGATTTGGGCAAACGTCCGTTCGAGTTGAGCTTCGGCAAAGAGATCATTCCGACCCGCACGCTCATTATTGCGAGCGGTGCTTCGGCGCGCTGGCTCGGTCTGGCGAACGAGCAGGCGCTGATTGGCCACGGTGTTTCTTCCTGTGCCACGTGCGACGGCTTCTTTTTTTCGGGCAAGGAAATCGCGGTGATTGGCGGTGGCGACTCCGCCATGGAAGAAGCGACATTTCTGACGCGCTTTGCCAGCAAGGTGACACTCATCCATCGCCGTGAACAGTTCCGCGCTTCGAAAATCATGCTCGACCGCGCGCGGGCGAACTCAAAGATCGCGTTTCTCACCGATACCGTCGTGGATGACGTTCTCGATGTCAGCAAGAAGGAAGTCACCGCCCTGCGCCTGCGCAATCTGAAGAGCGGCGAAAGTTGGGAATTTCCCACGAGCGCAATGTTTCTTGGCATCGGACACATCCCGAACGCAAAAATATTCGAAGGCCAGCTCGAAACCGATGCCGATGGTTATCTGGTCACGCAGAAGAACGTGTTCACCAAAGTGCCGGGCGTGTTCGCGTGCGGCGACGTGCAGGACCGCCGCTATCGCCAGGCCATCACGGCCGCTGGCTCCGGCTGCATGGCGGCGCTGGAAGTGGAGAAATTCCTGGAAGACCAAGGACATTGACGGCGAATTTCTCTGGAGTACCATCGAAAGGCATTACCACAGAGGTACACAGAGGTACACAGAGGAAACCCTACGCATATCTTAGATTCTCCTCTGTGTTCCTCTGTGCCCCCTGTGGTTAAGGTTTTGTTCGCTCGCGCAACACTTGCTTCCGCGTGGTACCCGGCAGCGTCTCACAAGCGGTTCGCAGCACCAGTCGGGGTGTGTTCTTCCGGATCCTTATTAAATAGGGCACGGTGCGCTTCGGATCGGCCTTGGCGGTCTCACGCAATAGCCAGCCCAATCCTTTCTGCACCATGTCCTCTTCGTCTTTGTTACGCAGCAATTGATTCGAGAGCCGCACGATCTCGGCAAAGAACCGCCGCTCGCGCGCTCCCCGGATCAGCGCCACACACGCCGCGCGCCGCCGCCAGCGATTCCGCGACTTCGCCCAGCGGAAGACCTCGCGGCAGCGGGCAGGGCCGGCGGCCACCATCGGCGCGAGCAGATAGTGTGCCAGAGCGTCGTGATCGGCCCAACTGGTCACGCGGTCGAGCCACGAGGCAAACAGCTTAAATTCATTGTCGCCAAAATTGTCCGTTTGTTTTTCGAGCAGGAAAACGGCCATCACCTTCTCTTCCAGAATCTGGCCGGAGAAAAGTTGATCGGCGACCTGGACCAGGAAATCCATCCCCCGTTCGCGAGCGATCGCGCGGCGGAAGCGCAGCGCAAATTTTTTTAGTTCGGCCGTGTACCAGCCGCGCGACTGTATTTCTTCCTTGAAAAAGCGTTGCACGTCTTCCGAGTGCGGCGCCGACCCGCCATCCTTCAGCACGCGCCGGATGTGGTCCGCGATGTAGTTGGGCGTGACGTTGGTGGTGGACATGTCTCCTCGCGGAACTGCGGGAGTCTCCGTCGGCAATCTGCAGAGTGGCGTTCATGATAAGAAAGTGCGAAGCGAATTGCAGTGATCGGGCGTCACAGAGATATGTTTGCGACTACCCCACCCTAACGTCGAAGAGCACGATGCTAGGATGGGGCGCCCGCTGCGTTGCCCGAACTCATTGCTTTGTCATAAATCCAAAGCGCCGCCGCCGTGACCAGGCCGACCGCCGTGACGCTCCACCAGATCCGCGCCGGTTGATGTTTGACTTCTCCGAAGTGGTGAACCAGCGTTCCGCCAAACCAGCCGCCGATCAGCGATCCGATGCCGATGGGCAGGAATGCGAAGCCCATATAAGTGCCCTGCTGTCCAGGAGGCGCGAGCCGCGAAATGTATTCGTAATAGCGCGGCGCCTGGATGATCTCGCCGAGCGCCAGCACAAACAGCGAAAGCACCGCGCCCCAAATCGTCGGACGAAACGCGAGGATCAACCACGAAGCGGAGGTGATCACCGTCCCCAGAATGACGGCTTGAAACGCAGGGATCTTGCGGGTCAAGTAATTCATTGCCAGCGTGAGACAGATCACTGTCAGCCCATCTGTTACCAATACGATCTCGGCGTCGGCCTTGGCGTTGATGTAGCCGTGGATGTAGCCGGGCAGGCTGATGTACTGCTGCCAGAACACGACCCAGTAGCCCGTGAACAGCGCCAGAAACCACATGAAACGGCTCAAACCGGCGAGCACAAGCGCCAGAAGTACGACCCACATCCACCAGGGCAAATGGAACGCGGGATAGACCCACAACCCGATCCGCAGTAATAAAGCGACTGCCAACACGGGCAAGACCAGCCGGTAATTGCCCACCACCACGCAAAAGTTGCGCGCGACCGTCGCGATCGAAGGCGGAGGCGCGTCTCCTGGCTTGCGTGGCTCCCGGAAGAAGAGGAGGACCACAAAGAACATCGCGAAGACGCTGACCGCCGCGACGCGGTAGACGTTCTCGACTCCCAGATGGCGATGGGCCCAGGAAGCGAAGTAAGGGCCGGCGGCGCCGCCGATGTTGACCATCGTGTAGTAGATCGAGTAGCCGATGGAGCGGACGTTCTCCTTGGAGGCTCGCGCCGTGGTGCCAACCACGCAAGGCTTCACCAGCGAGATGCCGAGCGCAGGCAAGATGAGAATGCAGCCGACAAACAATCCCAGCGGCACGGCGTTGCGCACAGGGGCCAGCCAGGACGCTCCAATCGATCCGATCAGGAAATAGGCGGCGGCTAGGATGAGGTAGGCCATCGAAAGAGCGCGGCGAAAGCCGAGGCGGTCGGCGGCCGCTCCGCCGAAGATGGCGAGAAACCATACCATGCCACCGAACAAGCCGGTCAGGGTTCCGGTTTGTTCGGTGGAAAAATTCAGCTTTTCCTGCAGATACAGGGCGAGCGAAGCGAAAGCGCCGTAGTAGGAAAGACGCTCGAAGATCTCGCTGAGGTTCGCGATCCAGAAGGGACGTTCGAAGCCGGTGCGGATCTCGTGGAAACGTTCGGAAAAGGTCAAGCATGGCTCCTGGGCAGCCCCTAAAGGGACGTCCGATTTTGAAGACTTGCGGTATCGCTAAAGCGATACCCCGATACGAACCTGACTTTGGCAGCGTGTCCGATTGTGCTTCACAGTTTCAGACGCCGCCTTACTTCCTCCGCCGATAGGCCCGCCACGCGGATGACTTTATTCCGGGTGGTCTGGCCGGCTGCAATAGTAACGGAGGAACGCGGTAGCTTCAAAAGCTCTGCGAAAAATTCGACGCAGGCTTGGTTGGCTTTGCCGTCGGCGGGAGGGGCGGTCACGGATAGCTTCAGAGCGTCGCCCAGTTCGCCGGTGATGGCGTTCTTCTTCGCGCGCGGGTGGACTTTGACCGCGAAAGTGGCGCCGTTGGGCGAGTCTTTTATAGCTGCCATCGAAAGGCTCTACCACAGAGGGCACAGAGGTACACGGGGGAACCCGACGTCATTTCTTGCAATTCCTCTGTGTTCCTCTGTGCCTCTGTGGTCAACGTTTTTCTCTCTCCCCGAAGATCGCGGTCCCGACGCGCACGCAGGTTGCTCCCTCTTCGATCGCGACTTCGAAATCGTGCGACATGCCCATGGAGAGGACAGCGGCGCCGACTTCGGGCAGTTTACGCGCGGCAATGCTGTCCCGAATCTGGCGGAGTTGGCGGAAATAGGGTCGCGAGCTCTCCGGATCTTCGGCGTACGGCGGGATGGTCATCAGGCCGCGAATTTTCAGATGCTCCCATCGCGGCGCCCCCCGCAGAATCTGCTCCAGTTCGTCCGAGCCTGGTTCGTCCGAGCATCGTTCGTATGAACCAGGTTCGACTCCGCTTTTTGCCTGCTCGCCGCCGACGTTGATCTCGATCAAGACGGATAACGTCTTGCCCGCGCTTTCCGCGGACGCATTCAGCTTCTCCGCCAGCCGCACGGAGTCGACCGAATCCACTGCGGCGAACAGCTCCGTTGCCTTCGCGGCTTTGTTGGACTGCAGGTGTCCGATCAGGTGCCATTCGGCGTCAGGCAGGTCGTGCAATGCGCCAGCCTTCCCGGTAAATTCCTGCACCCGATTCTCGCCGAAGACGCGCAGGCCGGCGACGTAGGCCTCGCGGATGCTTTCGGTCGGAAACGTCTTGCTCACGCCCATGAGCGTGATTTCGTCCGGACTGCGGCCAGACCGGCGCGCTGCGGCTGCGATCCGCTCCCTCGTCCGCGCGATATTTTCGGCAATCGACACAGAAGAGATTTAACCACAGAGTACACAGAGGAGCACGGAGGAATGCAACAACTGAAGAAGTCAGAATGCAGAGGTAGCACCCGCTCGCACATGCAGGTCTTCACCTCTGCAATCTGACCTCTAACCTCTGACCTTACATAATCGCGGTCGGCGGAGCCGGATCCTCAGGTCTGCCGGCGTTCGCCAGCGGGACGCGGATCATGACAATCGCCAGTATGGCGAGCGCGCCCAGCGCCAGGAAAAATGGCGGAGTCCACGTGAACAGCGTCACGTCGTGGCCAGAGCCCACCAGAGCCGCGATGGCCAGGCCGCATAGCGCCTCGCCCGCGATCAGACCCGAGGCTGTCAGTACGCCCGCGTTTTCCACGCGCGCCTTCTGCGCCTCGTTTAAGCCACGCCGATCGCGCAGCATGTCGGTGAGCCAGCGAATCACGCCTCCGAGAAAGATGGCAAAGGTTGTGCCTAACGGCAGATACATGCCGACGGCGAACAGCATCACGCTCTTCACCTCGATCATGATCATCGCCAGTCCCAGCAGGATGCCCACGATCACCAGCGGCCACGCCATGTCGCCGCCCACGATTCCCTTGGACAGCATGGCCATTAGTCCCGCCTGCGGAGCCGGGAGCTTTGGGCTGCCGAAGGTGTACGCCCTGGCAAGGATCGCGATCGGGAAGAACAGGACGAGCGATGCCACGACGATGCCGAGAAGATCTCCGATCTGCATCTTGGAGGGCGTGCCGCCGAGAATGTGTCCGACCTTCAAGTCCTGGAGCATCTCACCCGCCACAGCGGATGAAACGCACACCACGGCTGCTACTCCAAGTACCGCTGCAACTCCACCCGTTCCGGAAACGCCAAGCGCGACCATGAGAAGCGCCGCAATCACTAGCGTGCACAGCGTGAGTCCTGAGACTGGATTGTTCGAGGATCCGATCATGCCGACCAAGTTCCCAGAAACGGCGGCAAAGAAAAATCCGACGATGATCATCACGCCGGCTGCGACCAGGGAGCCGGACAGAATGGTGGAAGTCGACAGATTGCCTGCTCCGCTGATGAAATAGTGGTAGAGCAGAATCATGGCCACGAATACGACGGCGATGCCGGCAAACACTGCCTTGGCGGGCAAATCTCGCTCAGTGCGATTCGTAGCGGCTTGTACTGCCGCCGACTTCTTCAAATCGGAAACTGCGCGGCCCATGCCGAGGGCCAATTGCTTGCGCATCTTGAACAGCGTGTAGGTCGCGCCCACGAGCATCCCGCCCACCGCGATCGGCCGCACAATCGAGAAGTAGATGGCTTGTGCCAACAGAGGCCATGCGATCGTTTGTCCCTCGGGCATTGACGCCTGGATGTACGGACCAATGGTGAAGGTTAGGAGTGGAACCAACAGGCCCCATGCCAGCACGCCTCCGGCGAAGTTCAAGGCGGCCAGTCTTGGGCCAATGATGTATCCCACGCCAAGATAGGCGGGGCTAATGTCGGGCGCCGTCATCAGCGTGGCGCCACCGGTAATCGTCGTAGCCACGTTTGGATTCGTGCTGGTGCGGAGCAGCAACTTCTTTCCCAAGTCGCTGATCTTCATCGGGAAAGTGTTGCTGGGATTGAAAACATTGACTGCTCCCAGCAGATACATGAACGCGCCGAAGCCCATGTTGGCAAACAGAATCTTCGCGGCCTTGGCTCCCTGTTGTCCGGCCTTGTGAATCTCGGAGGCGGCCACGGATTCGGGAAACGGCAGGTCGGGATCCTCAACCATCACCCGGCGCAGGAGCGTCACGAACAGGATGCCCAGCGTGCCCCCGATCATCATCAGGGCCACGGATTTCCAGTATTCGGGTGTTCTGAAATCCGGCGTCAGTGTCGGCCACAGGCCGGCCATCACAAAGGCAGGGATGGTGAAAATGGCTCCCGCCGCCACCGACTCGCCGATCGAGCCCACGGTTCGCGCGATGTTCTCCTCCAGCAGCGAGCCCTTCATCAAGCGCAGCAGGGCCATGGAGATGACGGCGGCCGGATAGGTCGCGGCAATCGTCATCCCCGCCTTCAGACCAAGGTACGCGTTGGCCGAGCCCAGCAGGGCGGTCAGGAACAGGCCGATCAGTACAGCCCGGAAGGTAAACTCCTTCATTTCCATCGTTTCCGGAACATAAGGGCGATGCTTGCGGGGGGGGTCGGTACTCGCCACCGTAGTGCTCATGAGGACCTCGTGGTCAATCGGGATTTCATCACAGATTAACAGTACCAGCGACGGCGCACCTTACCATGACGAAAGGCAGGTTTACAAGTGCAGCTCTCACTGGGCAAGGTGGGGTGAGCGACGACCCGCTTTCTTATCCGAAAGCTTTTCCTTGCAACTTTGCGTCTTAACCGGGGTTAAAATGGTCTCAACTAGTGGGTGTCCCGTGACTTCCGTTGCCAGATCCTCTTGGAGCCGATTCTTGGAGGAATTCCACTGCCGGGGATGTGGCGCTCACCACGCCTATCGCTCCCGCCCTCGCGGGTTCTTTGAACGACATGTGCTTCGGTTCTTGTTGCTGCAAGCGGTCCGCTGTGAGCATTGCTCTCACCGAAGCTACGTCTTGAGCACAATTCCAGCGCGCGAACGCGTTCAACTCGACCGTAAACAGTCACGGAGTGAATCGGCGGGCGATTCGAAGTCCGATGGCCGCGTTGCATAGGGCGTGCGCCGCGGCTATACTGACGGAGTGTANNCCAAGCGGTGAGTCGTGGTTTGGCAGACCATGGTTTGGCAGATCATGGTGTGGCAAAGCAAGGGTTCGCCGGCTTTGCCGAGCGCGTTGCTGCGACTTTATTCTTCACGTTTTTTCCTGCCGATTGCCGTATCTGCGGTTCCCCGCTACTTCGAGTTTCCCGGCTCCCCGTTTGTGAAACCTGCTTGACCGCACTGCGGTCGCTACAGGGGTCGTACTGCGCGGTTTGTGGAGCAGCGATGAACTGGCCTGGCTACCTTGATCGCGGAGAGGTGAATGGGGGCGAAGTCCGGTGCCTGCTTTGTCAGCGCATCGATCCTCCCTTCGAGCGGGCGGTCGCCTACGGCAGCTATGCCGGCGGACTGCGCGATTTGATCCATGTGCTCAAGTTCGAGCAGGTTCGTCCGGCGGCGGCAGTTCTGGGACGCGTGCTGGCAGAAACAATTGCAGACCTGGAAAAGGCTATGCCGGTCGGGACGATCGTGGTCGTCCCCGTTCCGCTGCATACAAGCAAACAGGCGCAGCGCGGATTCAACCAGGCGGAGATGATTGCGCGGAGTGCGCTGAAGCAACTGTCGCGCCCAAATCCAAATCCGAAGAGGTTCGACCTGTCGACCGGAGTTCTGCGGCGCGAACGCAACACCGAAAGCCAAATCGGTCTGACCAGTCATCAACGGCGCGAGAACCTGCGTGGTGCCTTTGCGGTGAGCGATCCAGCGCGAATCGTGAACCGCGACATCTTATTGGTCGATGACGTGTACACGACGGGGACTACGGCGTCCGAGTGCGCGCGGGTGCTTCTCCGAGCTGGAGCGGCGCGGGTGTGGGTGGCGACCGTAGCGCGCACGCTGAAGATTTACGATGCCATTTCGTTGCCGGAAAACATGGCGGGGAATCTGCCGGAGGAAGGGAGCGAAGATAGCCTGGACCAAGTCCGCGTGGGCATGGCGGCTCACGGGTAGAAATCATGTCGTTGCGATTCCACAATTTCGGCGGAAGTATCCGGTCGCACCTTCCGGCGGCGATGCTTGCTCCTGGCGTGCATCAAGAGAATGACGGCCATGCGCTGCATCAGCCGGTGCTGGTGCTGAACGCCTCCTACGAGCCCATCAACGTTTGCGCCGCGCGCCGTGCGATTGTGCTGGTGCTGAAGGGCGTCGCCATGACCGAAGAGGAAAACGGACATTTCCTGCACGCTGCCCGCGTGGCCATCCGCGTGCCCTCGGTCATCCGTCTGCTGGAGTATCGCCGCATTCCGCATCAGTCGCGGGCGCTCTCGCGTAAGAACATTTTGCTGCGCGATCGCAACACCTGCCAGTATTGCAGCACCACGCTCCCCTCCGGCGAACTTACGCTGGACCATGTAATTCCCCGCTCCCGCGGCGGCCTCTCCACCTGGGAGAACCTGGTCGCCTGCTGCCATCCTTGCAACCGCCGCAAAGGCAACCAGCTTCCGCACGAAGCCAACATGAAGCCAATGCGCGAACCCCGCTCCTTCAATCTTCACACCAGCCGCCACATCATGCGGTTGATGGGGCATAGCGACGACAAATGGCGCAAGTATCTGTTCTATTAAGGTTTCAGAGTCAAACGACGAGAGGTTACAAGCTCGGGAGGGACCGTGACCCGCAGGCGGTCAGAAAGGAACCCCCGAGGGGCTAACATTGCCGCCTCTACTCGTGGCATGATTCTCATATATGGCAGACTGGATCGACTATCGCGACTTCTACCACGACGAAGAGTATTTGCTGGGAGTTGGAGAGCGTTTTCGGCAGACGGGGGAAATAGAGCCAGCAGATTTCTACATGATTTTGGTCTGGAAAGCGAACAGGGCCAAGAACTACCACAGAAATCGGCTGAAGGACAAAGCTGGCAACTTTCAGGCCGCAGTCTCAGCCATCGCATCCCAGCTATTTTCCACCACCGACGATAAAAAACGGCTCGAGATCCTACTGGAAAAATGGGGATTTGCGCTTCCATCGGCGAGCGCCATTTTGACGATTCTGTATCCAGCTAACTTCACAGTTTACGACTACCGAGTCTGCAAGGAAGTCGGACGACCCTGCAAAAGCTGGCTCGGCTGGGATGAATACGAGCAGTTCAGGAAAGCCGTGATTAACAACGCGCCAAAAGATTACTGCCTACGCGACAAGGACAGATTCCTGGTTGGCCGTTCAACTCGCAGGGACATAGAGCGAGATTGCACCGCGTGAGGGAATGCCATGAGCAAAATATCCTCGGTCTACAGGTCAAAGCTCCCTTATCAGTGGGAGGCAGGTAGTTACAACGGCATGCAGCATTCAGAAGCTCTTGGGTACGTAAAGCCCGACGATGACCCGGCCTGCATGCAGTGCGGCCATCACAAATCCAGACACGTGAAAAAGACAGGCCGCTGTAAGGGAGTCTCACGATCTGACAGCTGCACTTGCATGAAGTTTCAGGCGACTGCTCTTAGATTGAAACCTTGAAACTCTGAGACCTTGAAACCCGGCTCTACTGCGGCTTCGGCGGTTCCGCCGGCGTCTGACCTCCAGCTTTCGGCGCGGCCTTCTCCACTTCCTTGCCTTCGTAGGTGATCGTCGATTTTGATCCGAAGCGCTTGTAGTTCGTGTACTTGACGATCTCGCGGATCTTCACATCCCCCATGGAGAACTTGAGTGTGTCTTCGGCGCGGCTGAAGGTGGGAAACCAGTACTTGCCGTCGATCTGTTCGCGCCAAGTCGTGAACTTGGGAAACAGATTTTCATCCTTGCCGTGTTTCTTTCGGGTGTCGGGCACGCTCTTGCCGTAGCTCTTCACGATCTGAAAATCATGATCGTCCACCCAGATTCGTCCTTGGAAATACCGCTTCTTGCCGACGATCTGCTTCGGGGCAATATCAAACACGTAGGTATTAAGTTCGTCCTCTTTCTGCTGCCCGACATACAGGATGTCGTACTCCGGGATCTCCTCCGAGGTCAGCACGAAGGGCGTGCGATTCTCGAGGTCTTCGAAATCTTCCATCGTCATCCCGATTCTGGTCAGCGTGTTCTGCGGCGCGAAGACCACGTTCTTGATCTTGCGTCCCTTCTCGTCGAACGTTACGTCGTACACTTCACGATATTCGCCTCCGTCCGGCGTGTCGCCATCGAGCGTCTGGGTCCTTACATCCTGCCGGTAGGTGTACTGATCGAGCGCAGTCTTGAACTCTTTCTCCTTGGCGGCGAAGCGCTTGATGATTTCCTCGGCCGTGATCCCCTTGGGCTCGGACTTGTCGAGCGGGCCTTCCTGCGCGCGCGCTACGCGGGGGACCAGAACGATGAACAGCACCATGACCGGCAGCAGGACGCCAAATCGCGCAGCCAGAGAAAGCAGCAAGGGGAACACCGACCGCGCAGGGCGGGAGGGGAATCTCATAAACTCTATTCTAACGAAAACCGAGCACGGAAGAATTAACGGCAGCCTCCACCCCCAAAAGCCGCCGTGCAAACGGCCTTTCGCCGGGGGTGGAAGACTGCAGTTCTGCCTACTGCATTGGATGCTTCGGGCGCCGGAAGGTTAGCCGAAATTACGTTTCTTTACTCTTGATCATCAGCGCGAATTTCGCAGGGCTCGGGCCATTCCCCATTCGACCACGCCCGGAAACAACTGGTACAGCTTGATGACGGGAATCATGGTCCAGGGGACGACGACCTCACGCTGCCTTTTGCGATAGCCGCGATAGGCCGCTTGCGCCACTCGCTGCGCGCTGACGCCACGGACCGACTTCGGCCGGATGCTGCTTTTGCGAGAAGCGAGCATGTTCTCGCTAAAGGCGGTACTCACGAAGCCAGGACAGACGGTGAGTACATGGATATGGGCGCGCCGCAGTTCCAGGCGGGCGGCCTTCCCGAGGGCGTTCATGGCGAACTTACTGGCCGAATAAGCGGAACCGAAGGGCAAGGGAATGTGTCCGGCAACGCTCGAAATATTGATGATGGCGCCGCTGCCTTTTTTTTGCATCGCGGGAATGACGGCCTGCATGCCAGCGATCATGCCGAAGAAATTGGTTTCGAACAGTTCGCGGCAGGCGGACATATCCATTTCAGCGGCGGTGTCGTACAGGCCGATCCCGGCGTTGTTAACCCAGACATCGACGCGGCCGAAGTCGTGCAGCGTGAGGGCCAGCGCGCGGTCGACATCTTCGCGCTTGCGAACGTCGCAGGCCAGGGCGAGCGTGCGGCCGGTGTTACCGACGCGCTGGCGGGCGGCCTCGGCGCGACTGGCATCGCGCGACAGCAATACGGCGCTGGCTCCGGCATCGACAAAAACTTTGGCAATCGCTTCCCCAATGCCCATGGAAGCCCCGGTCACAACCACGACTTTTCCGTCCATCTCCATGGCGACTCTTGTATCGCGCGGAAGGCAACAAGTCAAACGAGAGCAAGCTATCAGCTGTCAGCTTTCAGCTATCAGTAAGAGCCGAAACGCTACCCGGTTTTACTGAAAGCTGATAGCTGAGAGCTGACAGCTTCTCTCATGGCGTAAGATTGTTGCACTGGAAACGCCGTGAATTCACTGTTGCCCATCTTTCCGCTCGATCTGGTGCTGCTGCCGGGCGTGCCTTTGCCGCTGCATATTTTCGAGCCGCGGTATCGGGAGATGATCGCGGAATGCCTGGAGCGGAAGAAGCCGTTCGGGGTGGTGCGGGCCTCCTCCGACGGAGTTGCCGATATCGGCTGCACGGCCGAGATCGTGTCGGTCACCAAGAAATACGACGATGGGCGCATGGACATCCTGACGCGTGGGGTCGACCGCTTTGAGGTGATTCATGTCAACAACGATCGATCGTTCTTGCAAGCTGAGATTTCGGTGATGCAGGACGAAGATGAAGACGAAGACGAAGACGAGCCCGCTAAGCCGACTGCGCAATTGGCGACCGAGGCAGTGCGGTTGCATGCCGAGATCGCGAAACTGGCCGGAACCGAGCCCTCGGGACCCGACGAACATGCGGGCAATCTATCCTTTTTGCTCGCCGGATCGCTGCCGCTCGATCTCGACTTCAAGCAAAATCTGCTTTCCACTTTGTCGGAAGCAAGACGGCTGGAAGCGGTGATCGGCTATCTCGAAGCGGTTCTGCCGGGACTGCGGCGGGCGGCGAAGGCGCAGTGGAATTAGCTGTCAGCCGTCAGCTTTCAGCTCTCAGTTAAACCAGCTTTCCTGAGAATTAGTGGAGTGCCGGGCGTCCCAGCGGCTGGACGGGCGAGACGCCCGTCCCCCACCTTACGATTCGCCACTTCGTCCTATCCATCAGCCCTCAGCGAAATCAGTCTTTAATTGACAGCTGAGAGCTGAAAGCTGAGAGCTTCTTCCGGCGGTATAATCCGCATAAGGCTTTTTCCTGTGGGGGTTCCACCATGAGTGTTGCCCGGACTCTGGGCGAGTTGCGCCGAAGTCCCTTTACTGCCGAGCGTCTCGGTTCGCGACGGGTCAAAGATGAGCTGCGCGAGAACTTGATGTCGCGCCTCAGTGCGGACAGCCCGATATTTCCGGGCATCGTTGGGTATGACGACACGGTGGTGCCGCAGATCGTGAACGCGATCCTCTCGCGGCACAATTTTATTCTTCTCGGATTGCGCGGACAGGCGAAGAGCCGCATTTTACGGGCGCTGACGGCGCTGCTTGATCCCGAGATGCCTTACGTCGCGGGCTGCGAAATCCACGATAATCCTTACACCCCAATCTGCCGGCGGTGCCGCGAACTGGTGGCGAAAGAAGCGGACGCGACGCCGATTGCCTGGCTGACGCCCGAACATCGCTACGTAGAAAAACTGGCCACGCCGGATGTCACGATTGCCGACCTGATCGGCGATATCGATCCCATCAAGGCGGCGCGTGGCGGGCACGAACTGTCGAGCGAGTTCACGGTGCACTACGGGCTGCTGCCGCGCGCCAATCGCGGAATTTTTGCCATGAATGAGTTGCCCGACCTCGCCGGCAAGATTCAGGTCGGCCTGTTCAACATCATGCAGGAAGGCGACGTGCAGATTAAGGGATATCCGATCCGTCTGCCGCTCGATGTTGCGATTGTGTTCAGCGCGAACCCCGAGGACTACACCGCGCGCGGCAAAATCATCACGCCGCTCAAAGATCGCATCGGGTCTGAGATTCGCACCCACTATCCGGCAACGGTGGAGGAAGGCATGACGATTACCGCGCAGGAAGCGTGGATTGCGCGTGACGGATCAAGGCTGCATACCCCGAAGTATGTGCAGGAAGTGATCGAGCGCATCGCCTTCGCCGCGCGCGACGACAAGAAGGTCGACAAGCGGTCGGGCGTGAGCCAGCGGCTGCCCATCTCGGCGATCGAGAACGTGATTTCGAATGCCGAGCGCCGCGCGCTGACGCATCGGGAGAAATTGATCGTGCCGCGAATCAGCGACATCTACGCGGCGCTGCCGGCGATCACGGGCAAGCTCGAACTGGAGTACGAAGGCGAAATGAAAGGCGCGGACTATGTGAGCCGCGAGCTCATCCGCACCGCGATCGCGAAGACGTTCGATACTTATCTGCACGGCGTCAACCTGAGTCAGGTGGTGCAGTGGTTCGACCTCGGCGGAGAGATTCAACTCAGCGACAGTGCCGGAGCCGAGGAGGTTCTCGAAGGCCTGAGCCAGATCCAGGGCCTGATGGAAAAACTGACCAAACTGAACGTCGGCCCAAAAGACAGCACCGAAATACAGGTGTCGGCGGCGGAGTTCGTCCTGGAAGGCCTGCACGCGCACAAGAAAATCGGCCGCAACGAGGAGCGCGTGTTTACAGCGGGGGAAAAGCCAATCAAGGTCGCGGAGAAGCAGCCTGCATTTGAGCGGGACGAGCCGGGATTTGGACGGAAGAGAGGGTTTAATTAGCGCTCAGCCGTCAGCCATCAGCCGTCAGGAA
>PKXK01000288.1 GCA_003132325.1 Acidobacteriaceae bacterium | reverse complement strand
TTTTAGCCGGACACTACTGACAGGACATCTACGTCGGTTTCTCCGTCTCGCCCGACCAGCAGTGCTCATAGGAACCTGCGACCAGCCAATTTCAGCGGATCAGTTCATGCAGCCGCTCCCGATCCTTTGCTGACATCCACAGCCCCTCTCGTCGTTCCGCCATACCCCATCAAAGCGAACTTTCTTGCCTCCAAGAGGAACTTCTCATCTTGCTGCGACAGATCCGATTCCATGGCAGTCTTTTCCAATCGAAGGATGAGCCAGGGGAAGCGCCTGGGACGGTGGTGGAGGAAGCTCCTTTCAGGTTTAGATTCTGAACCAATCTAGCAGCCGTAGCCGGGGCGGTGGGAATGTGGAAAGCGCGCCTTTGTTTTTTGCGCTTTCCAAGGAAGCGGAAAATCCCTGGTTTTGTTTTTGGGGATTTTCCGGTTCCGTCATTTCCACGGCCTCTTCGCTGGCAGCCGCAACGGCGCGAAGAGCCGGCGTTTCGCCTGTTGCATGCGCTGGGCGGCTTCGGTGTCGCTGCGGCTTCCCGCGATGCGTTGTAATACGGCCGGGGTGAGTCCGGGGCGCAGGTACTGCGCCGGGTTGGGTAGGGCCAACAGGGTCTCCAGCGGGGTCTGATAGCGGCGATACAGGCAACGGCGGCGGCCTTTCTCGTCGAAGGTGACGTCGGCTTGGGCGCACGGACGATGGTAGTTGAGATAGGGATTGAAGTAGGCGGTGTAGAACTGCTGCAGGCGCCCGGCGTGCCCGGCCGGGATATAGCCGTAGCCCATGTGTTTGCGGATGACGGCGCCATTCTTGGTTTCGGCNNCGGGCCACGACTCGGTTGATGAACTCGCTGCCGTTATCGGAATGGAAACCGAGAATGCGGAAGGGGAACTGCCGCATCAGGGCGCACAGCACGGGTTCCAGCCAGGCTTCGCTGCTGCGTTCGGTGGCGGCCACGATCTCCCATTGCGTGACCTGATCCACCGCGTTGATGTGGTAGACGCCTTGGCCGGCGGGCGCATCGCCCTGATGCACGGTGTCCACCCGCACGTAGCCAGGCTGGCCTTGCGGATCGGGACAGCGCCGCTCGCCGATGGCCACCGCGGTGGGCCGCGTCCGGGTGTAGGAGAGACGGCGTTCCCGATAGCGCGGCTGTTGCCGCAAGTTATAGAGGTGCGCCACCGAAATCGTAGACAGCCGCTCATACTCGGGCTTGCCGTACTGGCGGTATTCCCGCTCCAGAATACGGCGCGTGGCGGGACCGCTCAAGTTCTCGTGGGCCTCATCGACGGGGGCCAGCAGTTCGATGTCGGCGCGAGTATAGCGCTGGGGAAAGCGATGACGGCGGTAGGGCGCGGGCTGCAGCGATCCGCTTTTGCGATAGCGAGCGATCAAGCGGGTCACCTGCGCCCGGCTCCGGCCCGTCATCTTGGCCAGATAGCTGCGTAACAAACCCCGTGCCTGGCGGCCCTGCTGGTGATACTCCTGCCGACCGAGCACCTGTTCGATCCAATGATAAATCTGGAGTTGGGTTTCGCCTTCGAAGCGGATGGCCTCGCTGGCGCTCAGGAAAGCCTGGATCTGCTCCAGGCTCAGTTTCTCTGCTTCGTGCACGCGGATGGTCAATCCTCAGCATGCCATCCGCTCCAGGCTCATCTTGTATTGGAATCTCACCTCCCCTTCAGGCTCATCTTGCATTGGATAAGACTATGGCTTGACAGTGGCCGAGACTTGGAAGATACTTCGCCCAAACACCGCGGGCCGCTTGCATTCTGCCGGGTTAGCTCCGGCAATCCTTCGTCCGAGAGAGGCCTTGTGGTTGCACCTCAATCGAAGCGTGTCTCGCCGGGGAGAATGTTCAATATTTCCGGTCGCGATCCTTTGCTAGAAACATCATCCAACCGGTCTCCTGATCCGGATGAGGCAACCATCCTTGCGTCCCTGAAAGAGATCTTAGCCGCGGGAGATCAACGGCTGGATTCGATCCTGGGGGCCATCGCGGAAGCGGCCCGACGCTGGACCGGCGCGTCTGGAGCTGCCATTGCCATGTGGAAAGACGGTGCGATGGTATGCCGGGCCCGGAGCGGTGAGACCGCTCCACCGCTGGGCGCACAGTTGAGCGCGGACACCGGGATTTCCGGGGAGTGCTTGCGCTCCGGCAAGATGCAGCATTGCGCCGACACGGAGAATGATCCTCTGGTCGACGCGGAAGTTTGCCGCTCTCTTCGGTTACGCTCGATTGCCGTTTTGCCAGTCCAGGGATGGCGCGGGATCAGCGGAATTCTTGAAGTGTTCTCGACCGAGCCTGCGACGTTTACAGAAAGGCATCTTGCGTTTCTTCAGCAACTAGCGGCTCTGGCGGAGAGAGCCCGCGCGGCGCAGCCTTATGGCGCCACCCCCGCAAGCAAAGCGCGGGTGGAAGAACCGCAAACCGTGGGTCTTCTGCCGGCGTCAGATCGGGTGCGCGATGTAGCGGCGGTTTTTCTGGACAGGCGCGCGCGGCCCTTTGTTCTGGGTGGTGTCGGAATGTTGGCTATCCTGCTGGGTATTGTGATCTGGCTGGATTGGCGAGGTCCGGATAAAGCGGATGGCAAGGCGCATGCGGCGAAGCCGTCTTCTGTCGGCACCACAACCGTCAACGCCGTAACCGCACATTCTCCCGACAAATATCCTCCCGATAATGACCCAGTCGGGAAGGCGAATCCTGGTGGCGAATCCCTGTTTCCATCCAGCGGAAAGACTTCAGCCGGGACTCCCGTGAAGTTCGCCTCAAAAGTGGACGTAGTCTCGAGAAAGAAAACTCCGACGGACGTTGCTGCCGATTTCGCCATCACGCACGAGGTTCCCCGCTCGCAGATTGGATCGCACAACGCCTCGCGCTCCATCGATTCGCGCTCGGATGAGACCGCCCCGACTGAGCCGCCGTCGATCTCCGCCGGCTCGACGAATCAGTCCGCTCTCAACGGAGTTCTCTCCGCGAAAGTTTCGTTGCCCGGGCTCTCTGCGCCGGTGTCGCAAGGGATTTCGGGCGGCCAACTAGTGCACCGCGTTCCGCCGGCTTATCCTACCCAGGCCCGTGTGCTGCGCCTGGACGGTACTGTCATTCTGGCCGCAATGGTCATGGAGGATGGAACGGTGCGCGATGTCAAAGTTGTCGAAGGCTCGCCTGTGTTTGCCCAATCCGCCGTGGACGCGGTGAAGCACTGGCGGTACAAGCCTTATGAACTCGACGGAAAACCTGTGAAGATCGAGACCAGGATCACCATTAACTTCAAGTTCCCCTCCGACGCTCCCTCGCGCTGACTAACGCCGACCGGGAATGGCTTGGTGTGGGTTTCCGAACCAGCTCCGCTCCGGCTGCCGAGAGTACATGGTCCAGAAGCTTTTCACTGTGGCCCGAACCTGGGGCGTAAGACCACTCAGCGGCTATTCAAGCATGAAATCCGGCTAAGATTGTCGCTCCGGCCCTTCGCAGAGAATGCCAGCAGATCAGAGCACAGCCGAGGGACAGGAAGCTTCGTGGATGTCGGCTCGCTTCTCATAGCGAACACGTAAACGACGAAATTGATTGAGCCAGGCGAACGTCCGTTCCACCACCCACCGCATCGACCGAGTCCACTCCCCTGTTCGGTATTACGCTTGGCCAGCAAAGGCAGAATATGCCGGGCACGCAGACCTTGCCGGATTGCCTCCGCGTCATAACCACGGTCGCCCAACACGCAGTCAGGACGATGGCGTGGACGTCCCCGCTCTCCCTGCAAGGTTGGAATAGCGTCAACGGGTACGAGTCCTTGCTGCGAGTCGTTACGATTGGCCCCGGTGATTGAATTGCTAGCGGAACGCCGCGGCGAAGGAATTACTAGCGGGAAATTCTCACCTGTAAAATCACCTGTAAGAAGTCCGTCTTGGCCGTACTTACACGTACTGGGGCAGTCCCCGACGGTCTCTAAGTTGTTGGAAGTATGGAACCACGGAAGCGTGTCAAGGTAGCGCTCTAACCAACTGAGCT
>PKXK01000047.1:446-3067 GCA_003132325.1 Acidobacteriaceae bacterium | reverse complement strand
ACCAGCAGCGCGTGTCCTGCGAAACATTACCGCCGATGGTTCCCTGGTTGCGGATTTGGGGCGACGCCACAACCTCCGCGGCCTGCGCCAGCAGGCCATACTTCTGCTTGATGACGGGATGATTCACGACTTCAGTGAGTGTGGTCATCGCGCCGATCTCGATACCGTCTGCCGTCGTGCGAACTGCTCGGAGTTCCTCGATTCCGCTCAGATCGACCACCGCCTTCGGCTTCCTGATTCGATCCTTGAGCCAGTCGAAGCTGTCGAGCCCCCCGGCCAGCACCCAGGCATCGGATCCGTGCTGTTCGAGAAGCTTTTGCGCATCGGCAACGGAGGCCGGCTGATACAGTTCGAAAGCGGGCATTACGTCTCGTATCACGGCCATGGCTAACCTCAAATCTCCATCAAATGTGCGCCATCAGCGGATGCTGCATCGGCCGGCCAGCTTCGAGCGACGTCAGAATCGTGTCGGCGTTCACAGGTGCGCGCTGGAAAATCTCGTCCCCGAGTGCATCCGAGAGGGCGTTCAAGATGGAAGCGCACCCACCTGCAACGGGCGGCTCGCCGACACCGCGAGCGCCCACCGGCGTCTCCGGGTCCGGAATGTCCAGCGCTGTCCATTGCATGTCAACGGGTACATCCAGAATCGTTGGCGGCTTGCTGTGGTGGAATCGCTTGGAAAGCATCTCGCCGTAGTGCGGATCGAACACCCATTTCTGACCGATGGCATGGCCGATGCCGAGCGTCGAACGGCCTAGCATTTGGCCACCCAATGCGCGGGGATGAATCACCGTCCCGACGTCTCCAGAGGCGAGGAAATCCACGATGTAGTACTTGCCGGTTTCGACATCGACTTCAATCTCGGCGAAGCTGGCGACGTAGGAAAATGTCGAGCCGTCGCGTGGATAGTTGTCCTTGGCGGCCGCCACCAAGCCCTGGCCCGCCAGCGCCGCAACCGATGCCTTCGTCAATTTGTGAACATCGGCGGGCGCCTCGTGGCCATCGTAGATGCCACCTAATTGAATCGCATATTTTGCGGCCTGCGCCAAAGTCATGCTGGCGCCGCCGCCTTTGCGGAAAACGCGCTCGTTTGCGACCTCGTATTGCTCTGGTTTGCCACCGAGTTTCTTCGCCGCGATTTCCTGAAGCTTCTTCTTGGCGTCCATCGCCGTCGCATACGCCGCCCGCGTCATCGCGTGAGTAGTCTGGCTGCCGCCGGAGACGCAGGTGAACGGAAGATTCTTGGCCGTGTTCCCCCACACTACGTCGCACTTTTCCCACGGCACACCGAGAACCTCGGCGCCCGCGCGATGTACGTCAATCACCGACTCCGTCCCCAGGTTACCGATTCCAGACTGGAAGGTGATGCGGCCATCGGGCCTTATGACGAGAAGGCCGTCGAATCCGATGGTGCCCCCAACGTAACAGCTCAGCGACACGCCGACGCCGCGAACTTTCGTTCCCATCCTTTTCGGAGTGCGTGCCACCCGTTCGCTCCATTTGAATTGCTCCGCGCCGCGATCGAGTGCCTCTTTGATGAACGCGCTGGTGGCATACGGCCGTTTCCCCTGCACGGCTGGCCCAAACGGCGCCTTGCCCTCGGGGCAGTTGACGCGGCGGATTGCCACCTGGTCAACTCCGAGCTTGCGCGCTGCCTTCGCGATGACCGGTTCCATGAGGACAATCCCCTGCAGTCCGCCCGGGGAACTCTGCGCACTGCGAGGCGGCGTATTTGTCATTACCGTCACTCCGCGCCAGCGCATCGCTTGGGGCTGGTACAACAGAGACACGATGCGGCCCGATGAGGGCCCATCACCCACCGCGTCGTAAGGACCGTTGTCGCAAATAACGAACATGTCGAGAGCCGTGATCCGTCCCTCTTTAGAGAAACCGACTTTCATTCTTCCCTGAAAACCGGGACGCGCCCGTCCGATGAAGGTCTCCTCCTCGCGGCTGATCCGCATCATCACCGGAGCGTTTGTTTTCTTTGCCAGAAGCGCCGGGATGATCATCGTTACCCCGCCGGTGATCTTGCTGCCGAACCCGCCTCCGGTGTATTCGCTGATGAAAACAACTTTGTCCGCATCGATGTTCAACCATCGCGCGATCGCGGGCAGCGTTTGCGCCGTACTTTGCGTGCCGGTGTGAATGTAGACCTTTCCATTCTGCCAGTAAGCCATCGCGCTGCGAGTCTCAAGCGTCTGATGGCTGGTGTCGGGCGTGACGAACGTCTCGTCAAGAACGAGCGCCGCATTCTTGAAGCCGGAATCAAGGTCGCCATACGACCATTCGTCGGGAGCCTTACCCAGAGGCAGCCGGCCATGCTTTAACTCGGCAAAGTCGGCCTCGGTCCACTTCAACTCCGTGACGACGGGTGCGCCCGGACCTTGTGAACCGGACGCTGGAGGCCGGGTCCAGACGTTGCCATCCGTTCGCGGATTAGGACCACCCGGCCGTAGAGTGTCGAGCGGATCGACGACAAACGGAAGCGGCTCAAAATCGATTTGAATTTTCTCGATGGCTTCCGCGGCGGTGAGTTCGTCGACCGCGGCAACGGCAAGAATCGGTTCGCCCTGATAGAGCGGCGCCATGGTGAGACCGCGTTCGCCCCACTTGCTGGC
>PKXK01000047.1:0-353 GCA_003132325.1 Acidobacteriaceae bacterium | reverse complement strand
GCGTACTTTGCGTTGCCCGTGACTTTTGCATAGAGGTCGGGGGTCTGATAGTTCTTGCCGATCAGCTTGTACCCAGCTCCGTACTGGCGCTCAGTAGCTTTGGTAGCATCAACAACCTTTTTGTTATCCAAGCTTCGACCTCCGTAGATTCTCGGCGCCGCGCATCAACGCGGTTAGAATCTTGTCGTAGTCCTGGCAGCGGCACAGGCATCCCGAGATGCCTTGCGCCAATTCCTGGCGGGTCGGGTTGGGGTTCGTTTTCAGGTATCCCACTGTGGTCATAATGAAGCCGGGCGTACAGAACGCACACTGAAATCCCTGTTCGTCGACGACGCCCTGCTGCACCGGATGCA
>PKXK01000199.1:2782-23635 GCA_003132325.1 Acidobacteriaceae bacterium | reverse complement strand
ATACCCGATCTGAGCAGGATGAAGAGTCGCATATTCTTGGGGCATGTCGGAACTCTTTTTGTGCATTTCAACGGAAACCTTGCGCAATCTCTCTGCTTGCCATTTAGTGCTTCCGGTGTCCACAAGTCGCAGGGATCGGAGTTCCCGGCGGTTGTGATCCCGCTCGCCACGCAGCACTACATGCTGCTCCAGCGCAACCTGATCTACACGGGGATCACGCGGGGGAAGCGGCTGCTCGTGCTGATCGGGCAGAAGAAGGCGCTGGGCATCGCGGTCCGCAATGACCGCCCGCAGCGGCGGTACTCGGGGCTCCTCGCCAGTCTGCGATGCCATGAGCGACACTCTCCAGGTGCTTCTGCACTCACGACTACGGGTTCTGAGTGCTAAGGCCTGATTGTGCCAACAATGAACCTCCTTCCGTGAGCATTAGTTATTATCTGGAACGTGCCCGCAAGAAATACCCTGCCATACGGATAGTTTCTGCACTCCTTTTCTGACACGCTTTTTGCTGGACCCCGAATGTCCGCAGCGAGAGAATAATGGACGTGCCGACCACAAATATTTCCGCACGGCATGAAGAACGCTGTGAACATGGGCGATCAGCAACCGCCGGCCGTCTATCCAGGAACGGTCGTTATCGCCCGTCCCGTGCAATCCGTTTGAGCCAGCTCATGCTGCTGGCGATCACGGCATATTTTTGTTCTAGTCTCGCGCTTTGGGCGCAAGCTTCCGATTCCCAAACAGACGAAGCGAACAAGTCCTGGACGGCGCTGGTCTGGTGGATTGTGGAAGTCCCCCGCCATTTTGGAATCAGTGTAGACCCACACTCAAATAACGGCTACGTTTTAAGCTCTTGTTTTTTGCCATTTTTACGGCTAGATTCGTGGGGTAGTGAATCGGCTACACCGACAAGTCGTTGAAATCAAACGACCGCTGAGAGTCCTGCACTGCCCACCATGTTTACACCAAGTTGGCGGATTCCGTTCCACCGTTTTTCTTCTCCTGATGAATGGATTCTTGATTTCCCATAGAGACATCGAGCACGAGTTCGCCTTGTCTTGCTGGAATAGAATTGTGAGCCGAATCCACGGTTATGAACGGGGCAGGGCCAGACCGATGACTTTCGTTACCATGACGGCAAGTTACCTCTGCCTGCACTGTGTAACTGTCTGCGACACTTAGGCGAGCATTCTTCTCGGATTGCCCCGACGCGCATCGAACTGCGTGGTGCGATATCCGGATCAAATGGAGTCACCCATGAGCGCTGGAACAATGCCAGCCCAAGTGAAAATTCCTTCCCCAGAGCCTTGGGCGGAAGGAGCGGGAAAACGAGCAGTCGCCAACAGCGGCTGGGGGTGGTATCTCTCCTTCTTTCTCGTTTCCGGATTTTGCAGCATTCTCTACGAGCTGATCTGGCTTCGCCTCGCCATGGCGCAATTCGGGGTCACCACGGCTATGGTGTCGATTGTGCTCTCGAGTTTCATGGCCGGATTGGGGCTGGGCTCGTGGGCGGCTGGACACTTCATACGCAAATATGGGCGGCGTCTTACCTCCCCGCCTCTGCAGGTTTACGCCATTGCTGAGTTGTTTATTGGCTGTTCTGCCGTCGTCGTGCCAGCGGAATTCATGGTTGGCCGTTTCGTGCTGGAGCATTTGGGGAGCGGGCTGTCGTTGTCGTCATCGGGCTACTACGTTGCCGCCGGAGTGTGGGTCGCATGCAGTCTGATTCCGTGGTGCGCTTGCATGGGGGCTACGATTCCACTGGGCATGTTTGCCATCCGCAGCCAGACGGGCTTCGAGTCGCGACGCTCATTCAGCTTTTTTTATCTTGCGAATGTGCTGGGGGCGGTGGCGGGGGCGGCGATTCCTCTGTTATTGATCGAGGTCTTCGGTTTTAGCACGACCCTGCGACTTGGGATGTTGCTCAACATTGCGATCTGCGCCGCCGCTTTTGCGCTCACTCGCAAGCAAAAGCCGCAGGCAGGCAGCGACCACGAGCAGGATGCCGGGGGCAAAGCCGCCATCGCCTGGCGCGAGATGTTGGGAAGCAGCACGCTCTGGCTGCTCTTCGCCACCGGGCTGACCAGCATGGGGATGGAGGTGGTCTGGACCCGGCAGTACACACCCTATATCGGCACATTAGTCTATTCCTTTGCAACCATACTAGGCATTTACCTGGCCGCGACGTTCATCGGATCGAGCGTATACCGCGTCTGGAGCCGCCGGCACAGTAGCGAGGGAACACTGGTATGGCTATTCGTCTGGCTTGGTTGTTTGATCCCTTTGCTCACCTCCGATTCGCGCTTGGGGATTCATGGGTGGCTACGCGTGCTTCTGGGCATCGCGACCTTCAGCGGCCTGCTTGGATTTCTGACTCCGAGGCTGGTCGACCGCTTCTCGGAAGGCGACCCCAACCGTGCGGGAGTGGGGTACGCAGTGAACGTCGCCGGCTGCATCCTTGGTCCACTGATTGCGGGCTTTGTTTTATTGCCGTATCTGGGTGAGCGGTTTGCCCTGGTGACGCTGGCTCTCCCTTGGTTGCTGGTTGTTTTGTCATTTACGCTGTTCCGACAGCTTGGGTCGGCGCCGCGTCTCACAGGTCGGCGTGCGATCGCGTGCGGCGTGATTTTATTGGCGTCGTTTGCTTTGATCTTCATGACGCGGAGTTACGATCATAACGTTCCGAAGGCGCAGATCCGTCGGGACAGCACAGCCACCGTGGTCGCATCTGGCCGGGGAATGAGAAGGCAGCTGTTGGTTAACGGCGTGAACATGACCATCCTGACGCCAATCACCAAATTGATGTCTGCCATGCCCCTGGCGTTCCTGGATCATCCGCCCCAGAAGGCCTTGGTGATTTGTTTTGGCATGGGCACGACGCATCGTTCCATGTTGTCCTGGGGAATCGACTCCACAGCAGTGGACCTTGTCCCCGGCGTTTTCGAACTTTTCTGGTACTTCCACGCGGATGGCCCGGACCTGTTGAAATCGCCTCGCTCACACGTCGTAGTCGACGACGGCCGGCGTTTTCTTGAGCGCACGACTGGACAGTACGATGTGATCGTGATCGATCCGCCCCCGCCGATCGGAGCAGCCGGCTCAAGCCTGCTGTACTCGCGCGAGTTCTATTCCGCTGCGAAGAAGCGCTTGCGGCCGGACGGCATCCTGCAGCAATGGTACCCCGGCGGAGATCTAGCGACGACCGCCGCCATCGCGCACGCCCTGAAAGAGTCGTTCCCCTACGTTCGCGCGTTTATCGCGCTCGACGGTCTGGGCATCCACTACCTTGCCAGCCGCCAGCCGATCCCGTATCGGTCTGCGGCCGACCTGGCAAAACGCATGCCTGCGAGTGCGGCTGCGGATCTGGTCGAATGGGGACCCTTTCCCACCGCCGAACAGCAGTTTGCCGCGGTTCTAAAGAGAGAAGTTCCGATCGACTGGGTGATCAGCGCGGATAGAAATGCGCCTGCCATGCAGGACGACCGCCCAGTCAACGAATACTATCTGCTTCGTAGCGCGCGCGCCCAACTGCACTAAGAGGCCGCACTTAAGAGGCGGCTTGACCCGCCGGGTGGCAAATGGAGTCCGCCGCAGCGCTGGCTTTCCTGCCGGGCACGCTCAGAATTCAGGATAGAATCGGGCACAGGAGAACGCGTTTCCGCTCCGGAAATCTCCATGACTGACCTCTCCCGCCTGTTTCAAGCGTTTCTTGCTCCCGCTATTTTTGTGTCCGCTACCAGCCTGCTGATCTTGTCGATCAACGTGCGGCTTATGGGTATCGTCAGCCGGTTGCGGCAGTATGTGCACCGAAAGCATGATGCCGAGAAGAATGACCGGGTGCAGGAAGCGGAGGCCTACACGGCGCAGATCCACGCGATTGAGCAGCGGGCGGAGATGATCCGGCGATCCTTCCTGCTCGTTCTGATTTCTCTGGCTGGGACGATTGCGTCCTGTCTACTGCTGGGGGTCGGGCTTTACTGGAAAGACGCCGCAGTGGTGGCCGTCATCCTATTTGTTCTGGCTCTGATCTGCCTGCTGGCGGGGACCTTCTATTACATCCGCGAAGTTACGGTGTCGCTGAGTTCGGTACACAACGAAGCCCGCGATTCGCGATTTATGGACCTCGGCGATCCCCCCGAGATTCGGGGCCGCGATCCACTTTAGAAATCGGGCCATCGGGTGATCGGGTCATCGGGCGATCTGAGATCAAAACCCAGATCGATCGGTGAGATCGTCCGATTTCTTTTTGTCAACAACATGTCAAATTCACGTCACTTTCTACCCCAAAGGATGTCATTAACCTGATATCAGGCTAGAGTTTAGAGGTATGATTTTCGACTAACCGGTGCCGGGGGCGGTCGTGAGCAAGAACATATCTTCAGCAGCAGGGGTGGCAACGATGACGATGGAAGCGGTTCCGTCCAATGCGGAGCGGATCTTGGTGATCGAGGATGACCGCGCCGTCCAAAAATCTCTGAAGCGATTGTTTGAAGGCGAAGGCTTCGCGGTGGATATTGCGGGAAACGGCGCGGCGGGTCTGGATCTGTTTCGGGCGGCGGCGCCGGTGCTGGTGCTCGACTTGAGTTTGCCGGGAACGCCGGGGCAGGACGTGTGCCGGGAGATTAGTCAAGCAGCACCTTCATTGCCGATCATCATTCTCAGTGCGCGCACGGAAGTGATGGACAAGGTGCTGCTGCTGGAGTTGGGAGCGCATGACTACGTGACCAAACCCTTCAGTCCGCGAGAACTGCTGGCGCGGGTGCGCACGGCGATGCGGCGGTCGCTATCGATGCGGACTCCGCTAACCGAGACTTTCACCTTTGGCGACGTGAAGGCAAACGGTTTGATCTTGGCTTGTACGAGGCTGGCGCCTCGCGGATGGTGCGATTCGACCGGCCCGGAATCAGCTACATTTTCTGCAATATTCATCCCGAGATGAGTGCGGTAGTCATTACGATCGCGACTTCGCTGTATGCTATTTCCAACCAGGAAGGGCAGATTAGCCTGGCGGATGTTCCCTATGGGCGTTACGTGTTGCGCGTTTGGAGCGAGGGCATGGGGCCGGAAAATGAGCAGCCGCTTACGCGGGAGATCACGATCACGGCGGATGCTTCATCGCTCGGAGTGATTCGAGTTCCTGAAGTGAATGGGCAGCGCATGGCGCACAAGAACAAGTATGGCCGCGAGTACGACGAACCTACGCCGAACAACTCTGTCTACAAGCAGGAGCACTAGCAGCCCATGGTGCAGGTAAGATTTGTATCAGGGTACGCCTTCAGGCATACCGCTGGTGCTGTGCGTCGTGAGAGCGCCTTTAGGCGCTGATTGGGGCCGTCGGAGTTTTACCACAGCTGTGAGGGAGAGTCGCGTAGAGCGACGCTATGAAAATCGAGAAAATGCTGAAGCGGTATCGCGTCGACCATGGGCAACACTTCCGCCTCAAGGATCACGACCCGGCGGACACGCACGGACTGGAGTCGGAGCTGAAGCCGCAGGCGAAAGAATTGTTGGCGAGCGGCGTTCAGGAATTGAGCCGCCTGCAGGACGTACTCGCGGCCCAGGACGGTTGGGGTCTGCTGCTGATTTTTCAGGCCATGGACGCGGCCGGAAAAGACGGAACCATCAAGCACGTCATGTCTGGCGTGAATCCGCAGGGCGTGCAAGTGTGGTCGTTTAAGGCGCCGTCGGCGGAAGAATTGCAACACGGCTACCTTTGGCGAACCATGAAGGCCATGCCGGAGAGAGGTCACATCGGCATTTTCAACCGTTCCTATTACGAGGAGGTGCTGGTGGTGCGCGTACACCCCCAGATTCTGGAAAGCCAGAAACTGCCGAAGTCGCTCGTAACCAAACATATCTGGCAGGAGCGCTTCGAAGATATCAATAACTTCGAGCGCTACCTTACGCGGAACGGCACTGCCGTGGTGAAGTTCTTTCTGCATGTTTCGAAGAAAGAGCAGAAGCGCCGGTTCATGGAGCGGCTCGACACGCCGGATAAGAACTGGAAGTTTTCTTCGTCCGACGTGAAAGAACGCCAGTGCTGGGATGAATATCAAGAAGCCTACGAGGATATGATCGGGCACACGGCGAGCGAGCATGCGCCCTGGTACGTGGTGCCGGCGGATAACAAGTGGTTCACGCGGCTGGTGGTGTCGCAAGCCGTGGTGGATGCATTGAAGGGCATGAATTTGAAGTATCCCAAGGTGAGCGGCGTGGAGCGGGCTGCGCTGGCCGAGGCGCGGCGGCAGCTTAAGGGTGAGTAAGGCGTGCCGCAGGCCTCATTTTAATACCACGGGCAACACCTGGTCATACGGTTGAATGGTGACGGTCAGGGATTTGCGCTGATCGAAAGCTTCTTTGGTGACTTTGAAGCTAACGATGATGGTTCCTTTCTGCTGGGCTCCGGCGGTCAGCTTCGTTTCGGGCGAAAGCGGCGGCTCCGAACTTTCTTTCAAAGCCGGGAACCCCTGGTAATAGCGGTCGAGATCCACGGCCGAAGCCGCGTCGTCGTCGAAGGTCGAGCCATCGGCGGTGGTGAGGTGCGCTTTGAGGTTCTTAATCCACAGGGGTTTGTCGGCAGTATTCCGGAGCGTCATGGTGATGGCAGCCAGGATCATGTTCTGTCCGGGCACTTCGGCCGCCGCCACAAAATCGACCGAACCGGCGCCTTGCGGTTTCTGTCGTGCCTTAAAAGCGAAGATTCCCACGATGACCGCGACCACGGCGAGGCAGATCAGCACAATGCCGGCAGGCGGAAGATTGCGCTTAGCCGTTCCGAATTCGTCGCCGATGTGAAATTCCGTGATCGGCTCACTCGGCTTAATGATCGGCTCGGGCGGAGTTGGGGACTGCGGCGGAGGAGGCACGGGTTGATCCGACATTGGATCGGACGTTGGATCGGACATGGGGTTCATTGTAGACGGGATGGCGCTCTGACTGCCGTTCCCGTCTCCATTCGCACATTTCGATTTCGTAACCGCCGGCATAATGTTTGAGCGTTCTGCCCCGCAACCCGTATAATTTTGAGGTTTGCCCGTGAAGGCACCCACTGCCCATGTCTGTCAATTCCGCAAGTAAAGTCGTGGCCGAATGAAGGTTCGCGCCGGAATTGAAGTATCGATGCAGTCCGACCTGGGCTGCCAGCGCGCCAATAACGAGGATTCGTTCGGCTATTGGGAACCGGAGGACGACCGGCAGTTCCTGCGCAAGGGACGGCTGGCGGTGGTCGCGGACGGCATGGGCGGCTACGAGGGCGGTCAGGAAGCGAGCCGGCTGGCGGTGGAAACACTGCTGGCGGCGTATCGCGACTTTGGCGGCGACGACCCGCAACAGGCGCTGGTCGAGGCTTTGCAGGCGGCCCACGAGTATGTCCGGCAATACAGCTTTGCCCATCCGGAACTGCGGGGCATGGGAACCACCTGCACGGCTGCGGCGATCGTCAGGGGTACGGACGGGGATGCGCAGTGCGACGCACTCTATTACGTGCATGTCGGCGACACGCGGCTCTACCTGATCCGCGACGGCCAGATTCGCCGGGTAACGCGCGACCACTCCTATGTGGGACGGCTGGTGGAGGCGGGGATCATCAGTCCGGAGGAAGCGGAGAATCATCCGCAACGGAATATTCTGACCGCAGCTTTGGGAACGAACCCCGATCTCATCATGGATTCGCCCGGACACCCTGAGCCTCTGCGCGCGGAGGACGTGCTGCTGATCTGCACCGACGGATTGTGGGGGCAGGTGCGCGATCCGGAGATTCTGGAAGCCGTGGAAAACAAAAACGCGGAACAAGCGGGCCGCGAGTTGATCGCGCTGGCTCGGAAACGCGGCGGGCCGGATAACATCACGGTCGAGATTCTGCGCCTGCGGTAGCAAGGTCTTAGGTCTCAGGTCTTAGGTCTTAGGAAAATCCAAATGGTCGTCCGTTCTCTACAGCCAAAAGAGACTTAGGGTTTCCTAAGACCTAAGACCTGAGACCTGTTTTTCTTCGCCTGTCGTAAGATTCTCTGTGCTCGCCTTCTGGATTTTGTTCAACCTGTTTGTGGTGGCGATGCTGGCGCTCGACTTGGGCGTGCTGAATCGCCGCTCCCACCGTTTCGGCTTTCGCGAAGCGCTTGCCTGGTCGGGAGTCTGGATCGCGCTGGCCGCCGCCTTTGCGGTGCTGGTGCTGCTCTGGCACGGGCGGGCTCCGGCGCTGCAATTCGTGACCGGCTACGTCATCGAGCTGTCGCTCAGCGTCGACAACCTGTTTGTATTTCTGGTCATCTTCCGTTACTTCAAGGTGCCCGACGAGCATCAGCACAAAGTGTTGTTCTGGGGAATTTTCGGGGCGCTCGTGATGCGGGGTGCATTCATCGTGGCGGGCGTGGGCCTGATCTCGCGCTTCCATTGGATCACCTACGCATTCGGCGCTTTGCTCGTCTATTCGGGAATCAAGCTGCTGCGGCAGGGCGAGATGGAAATCCATCCCGAGAAGAACCCGGCTCTTCGTCTGTTCCGCCGCGCTTTCCCGGTGACAAAGGAATATGTGGGGGGGCAGTTCTTTACGCGGAAGAACGGCCTGTATGCGACTCCGCTGCTCGTCGTGCTGCTGGTGGTAGAGACCAGCGACATTCTATTTGCGGTGGATTCGATTCCGGCGGTGCTCGCCATCACGCTGAACGCCTTTATTGTGTATACGTCGAATGTGTTCGCGATTCTCGGCCTGCGCTCGATGTACTTTGCCCTGGCGGGCATGATGGACCTGTTTCACTATCTTCATTACGGACTGTCAGTGGTGCTGATTTTTATTGGGATCAAGATGCTGGCATCGCACTACGTGAACATTCCCACGGAATGGGCGCTGGCGATCGTGCTGCTTGTCCTGGGGTCTTCGATTCTGGCCTCGCTGGTGAGTCAGCAGAAGAAACTGGTAGAGTAGACTGCGGTCGTACATCGCAGCGTTTAAGGTCGGGTAGGAGGCTCAAATTGACTTTTTCAAGCTTTACGGTAAATCTGCCCGCGAGGACCGATATCTGCAACTTCTAAGATTTCACTGTCGATACGGAAAAGAACCCGATATGCGCCTATGCGCGTGCTTCGTTTGTCGCTAGCGGTAAGAGGATATGACAAACGAGCATCGGTGGGATTGTCGGCAATGTCTTTTAGTTTGGCGACGTTTCTCTGCCGGGTAGGCTTGTCCAAAGCCTTGAGATATTTCAAAGGTGTTGCGGTGATCTTGATCTGTAGCGCCAATTGTCTTCACTCGACTTCGCTCAGATCGAATATCTCCCCTCTGGCTCTCTCTTGAGCGGATCGGTCGAACACAGCACTAACGCCATCGGAGGCTTGATAAGCTTCCAGCAATTCCGCCAATTCCAAAATGTCATCGCTGTAGGTATGTAGGCTCCTCAACGGCATGGCGAGTACAGAATTGTTCGTTAGCCTAGCACGGCGACCCGCTTCGTACAGGGTTTCGATCTTAATATGCATTTGGCGCAGACCGCGAATCGAGTCGTCAATTTGTTCTGGTGTGATAGGCGCTGCGGGCTGATTGCTCTCTAGAATGCGTCGAATCTCTTGGAAGAAATTCCCGAGGATGCTGTTCAACCGCCAAAAGAAATAGGCGAGACGCATAGTCTGAGCGCGGGTTTTCACCAGCGCGGCGAGACGCGAAGCCATCGACAGGACAGCGTATACCTCCGCATCCCACTGATCTGTTCCGATAACGGTTAGGACTACTGCGGCAGAGGCCATGACAGTTTAGACGCTACGGCCTATCCTAAAGGTTGCAATTGAGTCAATCGGCCCTTTTCTTCAGGTCGCCAGTGACTTCGGTAATAGCACGTTAACCAACTCTGCTTTGCTCCAAGCGTGGGCGAAAAATCCCGCATCCATCGCCGGGTCGACGCTCAGAGCTTGCCAAACTCTATAGAAATTATCATACATGAACCAGAGCACCGTGGCGCCGTATCGTTCTCGACCTTCTCGGAGGAGGCATTCTTCAAACCGGTGACGCGTCGGCAGGAAGCTAGGAAACTTTGCAAATTGAGCCATTTATCGTATATCAACCGCAGACAATGCAGCGGCCGCCCATACGCTATGATGAATGTTCATGATTAGCGTTCCCGTCGTCACGCCGTCACGTTCCTATGAAGTGCTCATCGGAAGCGGCCTGCTTACTCGTGCCGGAGAATTGCTCGCCAAGATTCTAGAGAACCGCCGCGCGTTTGTGGTCACTGTTCCGCCGGTGCGGCGGCGCTGGGCAAAAGTCTTGCTGAAATCGCTGGAGGCTTCGGGAATCGAAACCGGCCTTCTCGAAATGCCCGATGGCGAGCACTCAAAACGTCTCGCCACCCTTGAGAAGCTGGCGGAGAAACTGGTAAAGCAGGGTGCGGATCGCGGGGTAACGCTGATTGCGCTGGGCGGCGGCGTGGTCGGCGACGTGACTGGGTTCCTGGCCTCGATCTACATGCGCGGCGTGGATGTTATCCAAGTACCGACCACCGTGTTGGCGCAGGTGGATGCGGCGATTGGCGGGAAAACGGGCGTCAACCTGGTGTCGGGAAAGAATCTGCTCGGCACCTTTCACCAGCCGCGCGCGGTGCTGGTGGACCCTGCCGTTCTCGGGACGCTGCCTTCGCGTGAATACCGCGCCGGCCTGTACGAGTCGCTGAAGTGCGGCATCATCGGAGATCCGGGACTGTTCCGGCTGTTTGAAGACCGGCGGTGCGAGATTCTGGATCGCGATCCGGTGGTGGTGGAAAAAGTGATCGCCGATTCCGTGCGCTTGAAGGCATCGGTGGTAAGTGCCGACGAACGTGAAGGCGGCTTGCGGCAAGTGCTCAACCTGGGCCACACGATCGGGCACGCGCTTGAGGCCGAAACGCGCTATACGCAGTTACTCCACGGAGAAGCCGTAGCGTGGGGCATGATCGCGGCTACGCACATCGCGCTCTCTACCGGCAAACTGGATAGCGTGACGGCGGGTCGGATTTCGAATGCAGTTCTTGGCTTTGGCGGTCTGCCTCGCATGACGTTGCAGACTACGAGCATCCTGAAGCGATTGCGTTCCGACAAGAAGACGCGGCAGGGGGTGGTGCATTTTATTCTGCCGCGAGAAATCGGCAAGGTTGAGATCACGACGGACGTGCCGGAAGCGGTCGTTCGAATGGCGGTCGACGAGATTCGCAAACTGGCGCGGAATTGAACGCCGCAGTCTCGAGATAATGTTGCAATGAATCAAGAGATGAATCCGCGGACCGTAGGCGCGGCTCCCGCCGGTGCGCAAGACCGCGAATCGGCCTCGCGCGCTGTCCGAGAAATGTTCACCTCGATTGCGCCGCGCTACGATCTGCTGAATCATGTTCTTTCGTTCAACATTGACCGGCTGTGGTGGTGGCGCACGGCGCGAAAGTTCAAGGCCATTCTGCAGCGTCCCGGTGCTCGCGTGCTGGATCTTTGCTGCGGCACGGGAGATATGGCTTTCGCGTTGCGCCGGCGCGCGGGCTCGGAATCTGCGCGAATTTTGGGTGCTGATTTTTCTCACGCCATGCTGCAGCGCGCGGCAGAGAAGGGAAGAGACACGGCGCTGCGGCCCCTGCAATGGATCGAAGCCGACGCGCTACGGCTGCCGTTTCCCGACGGGCATTTCAATCTGGTGACTTCGGCATTCGGTTTTCGGAACCTGGCCGACTACGACGCGGGCTTGCGCGAAATTGCGCGGGTGCTCGCTCCCGGCGGAGAATGCGGCATCCTCGATTTCGGAGAGCCAGGCGGGTTGATCGGACAGTGCTACCGCGTCTACTTCAAGAAAGTTCTTCCCGCGGTTGGGACGGTGATCTCGGGAGTACGCGGTCCATACGCGTATCTGCCGGCGTCGGTCGAGCGCTTTCCGTCGCCGGATGAAATGCTCGGGCGCATGCGCCAGGCGGGATTTCACGAGGCTTCCTGGACTCCGTACACGTTTGGCGTAGCGGGGCTGTACCGGGGAGTCAAGAGCGTTTAACCGCCGAGACGCCGAGGACGCCGAGAAGGTCAAAATCTTGAACCACAGGGGGCACTGAGGACACAGGGGAGTGAAGGTTGTGCCCTGGATTGCTCGGCGTTACTCTGCGTCTCGGCGGTGAATTAGTTCTTCTGGAACGAATCAGCAAACGCCTCGAGATTCGTTTTCTCAATCACGCGTTCGTAGTCGCCGCCCAGAAATTTCTTGAGCCGGTCGGTATTCATGATGTACTGGCCGGTCATGTAGGGGACGGCGTCGGGTGGAATCGCCGAGATATTCCAGTTCCACAAAAACTGGAGAATGCGGCGCATGGTCCACTGCCCAGGAACTCTCAACAATTTGGCGTGCGCGAGTTCGATGCACTGTCCGAAGGTCAGAGGATCGCCGCGTCCGGCGACGTTCAGAATGGTCAGCCGCTGCGCTTCCGGCTCGCGCCGCAGTATCCAGGCGATCAGCCGGGCCATGTCGTCGACGTGGACGAACTGAATCTTGTTGTCCACGTACTTCTGGCCGTAGGGCAACATGCAAGGCAGGCGTGTTGCCGATTCGCGCATGCGGGCGGCGCGGCGCCCCTTCCCGTTGGGAGTTCCGCGGAACGCTCCCATCAGATAATTTTCGACGCTTGCACCCGCAAAGATGTGGGGGCGCAGAATGAAGACGCCGCACCCGCGCAGACCAGGCGCACGCTGCTGTACGACCAGATCGCTTTCTCTTTTGTGGATCGCGTAGGGCAACGTGTGGGCGCCAAGTGGCGAGTCTTCCGTGACGGGAGCGGGCAGATCGGAGCCATACGCCGACACGCTGCTGGGAAAAATAAACTGTTTAATTGTGGTTCCGGGATTTCGGTTGGCTTCGGCAATGGCTTCCATCAGCCGGGCCGTGCCGGCTACGTTGATCCGCCACATCCGGTCAACATCCAAAATCCCCGTGCGCTGCGGATCAATCACAAACGCCAGGTGCACAACCGACGCAGGCTGCACCTCGCGCAGCAGCAGCAGCAACTCGCGGGTGGACTCTTCTCTTCCCAAGTCGAGCGGCACAAAGCGGCCGACCTGAGATTGAGTTGGGGGCGTGACATCAATCCCTACGATCGTGTAATCGGAGAGTTGCTGCACGAGCCGCTGGCCAAGATTGCCGGAAACGCCGGTGACGACGATGGTTGGTTTTGCCGTATCCATTTTCAGTCAGGATCTTTTCAGTCTGGATCTTCGTCCTGCCGGGCCGGCGGCTTTGCTCCCTTTGGAGCCGGCGGCATGGCAGGATTTCGGCTGGGGCCAAAGTAAGCATCGTTCAGGTCAATCCCGCTTTGAAAACTTTGCATGCTGTCGCGAAAGCGCTGGCTGGAAATCAGGCTGCGAATTTCCGGTTTCACGGCATCCAGAGCCAAGGTCTCTTTGCCGACCAGCTTGTAGATGTAGTGAGGGCCGTTGGGGTCGGAGACCACTTTGGAGACTTCGCCGGGCTTCAGATCCATGACCGCACGATGGTTCGCAGGCAGCGCGGCGCCGCGCACCTTCTCCATTTTTGTGCTCGGGGGATTTCCCGTCAGTCCCGCCGCGGTGTAGGCCTCTTCTTGCAGCTTATCGGGGTCCTCGCCCTTAACGGCGCGTGCACGGAGATCATCCGCGACCCTGGTCATTGCTTCTTCAGCAGCTTTTTGTTGTGCCGCGGTCGGGGGCTGGCTCGCACTGGTCTTTATAGCTGTACCTGTCCCTGCCTTCGCACCGGCCTTTGGCGTCACGACTGAGGGTGGAATTTGCTTTGCGCGGGGAACAAAAATTCGCGCGAACGTAGCTTGCTCGTAGGACGACGTGTTTTTCTTGTAATAGTCCTCGACATCGGCGTCGGTAACCTTATTGGAATCTTCCCGCAGGGCGTTGATCAGTTCCTGGGCAAGAATTTGTATGCGCGCGGAACGCACCTTTTCTTCGAACGCAGGCGTTTTGTCGAGGCCGCGTTTTTCCGCTGCGACCGACATCTTCAGTGCCCACCCATACCGGGTTGCGAGTTGGCGACGCATGGCGGGCGGCATTCCCGGCTGCAGCGCGTCGGCGATCTTTTCAAATTGCGCGCGCGTGATTACGGTTTTGCAGGCGTCGCCCTGCTGGGTGGAATCGGCGCAGAGGCCTTTCAGCGTAATCACCGGATCGTCGGGTCCAGTTTTAATTTCGGGGGCCTTATTGGGCACGGCGGAAGCGCTTGGTTCCGCCTTCGCTCCGGCGGCAGGAGGTGTGGCAGGTGGTGCAGTTTGTCCGTAGGCTAAGCCCGCGAGCATGAGACACGCGAGGTACTGGAAACGCATGAATCAATGTCCTCCCAGGGAGAAATTGCGACGAATGTCATCGTAGCATGTCCCGCCGCTGACCGGGCGAGGGCGCCATCGGTATGACAAGGGGTTGGCGGCGGGCAATTCCACAGCGATAATGACATTTATGCCAGAAATGCGGGCCCCGTTCAGTTCCGCGTCAATGCGCCGGGAAAAGCGAAACGTTGCCGGAAACTCCGTGCTCGCGGCCCTGGTGATCACCAGCCTGAAAATTGCGGTGGGGATCGCGACTGGTTCGCTGGGAATTTTGTCGGAGGCGGCGCACTCCGGACTGGACCTGATCGCGGCATTGGTGACGTTTTTTTCGGTTCGGGTTTCCGACAAGCCGGCGGATGCCGATCACCAGTATGGGCACGGCAAGTTCGAGAATTTCTCGGCCTTCATCGAAACCGGTCTGCTGCTGGTGGCCTGCGTCTGGATCGTTTATGAATCGACGCGGCGGCTGTTCTTCCACAGTGTGGAAATTGAGCCGAGCGTGGCCGCGTTCCTGGTCATGTTGCTGTCGATGGCCGTCGACGCCTGGCGCTCCCGCGCGCTCGGACGGATGGCGGCGAAGTATGACAGTCAGGCGCTGGAAGCGGACGCGCTGCATTTTTCAACTGACATCTGGTCGAGCGCGGTCGTGATCCTGGGCCTCGCGCTGGTTTGGNNTGGCGCGGAGAACGGCGGATGCGCTGCTCGATGCGGCGCCGGCCGGAGTGCGCAGCCAGATTCTCGACCGGATCGCGACCGTCGATGGCGTGCTGGAGGTGGAGCGCGTCCGATTTCGGAGAGCTGGGAACCGCTATTTCGCGGACGTTTCGGTGGGTCTGGAGCGCAATTTCACCTTCCAGCGCTCAGAGCAGGTATCCGATGCGGTGACGTCGCGAGTGCGCGAGATCTTGCCCGATGCCGACGTGGTGGTGCACTCGGTGCCGCGAGCGCGCCGGACGGAGAATATTTTTGACCGCATTCGCGCCGTGGCGACCCGCTATAACTTCAACGTGCACGACATCAGCGTGCAGAATTTGGATGGGCAGTTGCACGTGGAACAGCACCTGGAACTCGACGAGCAGCTCAACATGAAGCAGGCGCACGACGAAGTTACGCGTTTGGAAACCGAGATACGCGCCGAAGTGCCGGAGATTGCGACCATCCTTACGCACATCGAAAGTGAACCGGCGACGATTGAGACGGGAGAGGAAATCGTTCGCGAGCCGGAATTGGAACATCGGCTTAAGGATGTTGTGAAGGAGTTTCCCGAGGTGATCGACGTGCATGAATTCCAGTTCAAGAAAGTGCGCGCGCGGCTGTATGTTTCCTGCCACTGCACGCTCCCCGATGAGATGCCGCTATCGCGAGTGCACGACCTCCAGACTTCGCTCGAGATTCGCTTCAAACACGACGCACCGGAATTGTTCCGGGTGCTGATTCATCCCGAGCCGGGGACGGATAACCGGCGATAGCCTAGTTGGTGGAGCGCCGGGCGTCCCCGCCCGTCGCTCCACCGTGTAAATCATCACGCGGTTACGGTAGTAGACGAGGGAAAGCACGATGGTTGAAGCTTCAGTCAATTGGACGGACAAAGAACGATACGTAGGCTCGGCAACGTCGCAGCACTCGATTGTGATGGATACCGCAGCCGAAAAGACCGCCAACACTCCGATGGAGTTAGTGCTGCTCGGTTTGTGCGGTTGCACGGCATCGGATGTGGTGGGAATTCTCCGCAAGAAACGCGAGCCGTTTACCGGGCTCGAAGTGTGCGCAAAGGCGGAAAGAGCGGACGGCCATCCTGCTGTCTATACGTCCATTCACTTGACCTATCTTGTTAGGGGCCAAGTGCCGCGAAAAGCCATGGAAGACGCGGTGAAGCTCTCGAAAGAAAAATACTGCTCGGTTTCCGCCATGCTGGAGAAGACGGCAAAGATCACCTACACCATCGAGCACGTTTCGTGAAGGCGGGTCTTCATCCGGCTGTGCCTCATCCGCTGCGAGGCTACTTCTATATCGGGAGTGCGGCCCTGCTGTGGGGTATCTCGGCGACGCTTGGTCGCGCGGCGTTCACTGGGCATCCGTTGCTGGGCTTTTCCCTGGGAGCTTCACTCAAGAAGATCGATCCGCTGATCCTGTCGCAGAGCCGTGCGACTCTATCTCTGGCGTTGCTGCTGCCGGTGCTGCTGGCGCGTCGAGGGGCGTCTGCGCTGCGCGTTCCCGGGCGCGACCTGGTGCGGTTTTTTCTGCTTGGAATTCTGGGAGTCGCGGCGTCGAACTATCTCTACTACCTCGCGATTCAGCGGACAAACGTGGCGACGGCGATCATCCTGCAATATACGGCGCCGGTTTGGGTGCTGCTCTATACAGCCGTACGCGCAGCGCAACGGCCGTCGTGGCGGAGAGGCGCGGCGGTAGGACTGGCCGTGGCCGGTTGCGCGCTGGCAGTCGGCTTTGTCGGTTCGGGCGGCTTTCGCATGGATGCCATCGGAGTTACGGCCGCACTGCTGGCTGCCTTCTCCTTTGCGTTTTATAACGTCGGCGGACACCGCGTGCTGGCACGCTACGACCGCTGGAAAGTCCTGCTCTGGGTGTTGGTGGCTACGTCAACCTTCTGGATCTTCGTGAATCCTCCGTGGAAAATTGTGACTGCGCACTATGGCCGCGCGCAGTGGGGATTCATGCTGGTGTTTTCGCTGCTTTCCGTCCTCGGGCCATTTTCCTGTTACTTCGCGGGCTTGCAGCACTTGGAGCCGACCCGCGCCATCGTCGCCAGTTGTTTAGAGCCTGTATTCAGTATCGTGATCGCAGCGTTTGTACTGGGAGAATTGCTGCGTCCAATGCAGACGGTAGGAATTGTTCTGGTGTTGGTAGCGATTGTGCTGATCCAGTTGCCAGAACGCATGGCTCGGGGCGAGGAGTTGCTGGTCGAGCCAATCGAGTAAGAAGTCGTTGGTCGATAGTCGCTAGTCGCTGGCAAACCGGAGTCCGCGAACGACTAGCCACGAACGACTAACGACCGTAGCGTTACTCCAGCCGCTTGCCCTTCGTCTCCGGCAGCTGGGTGGCCATCAAACTCGCCAGAAGAAACGCCGCGCCGCACAGATAGAAAGCCCAGCTTAGTCCCTTGGTTTGGCCGACGCGTCCAATGACCCAGGGCGCGACGGAACTCAACGCGCGCGCACCGTTGTAGGTAAAGCCCAAGGCACGCGCCCGCACGTGGGTAGGGAAGATTTCGCTGCCAATGAGGCCGGAGCCGGAGAAGAATCCCGTCCCAAAGAATGCGACCACGGCGCCCAATACCAGCAGCACGGCCTGCGAACGGGCCATGGCGTAGAAAGGCACCAGGAGGGCGGCGGCAAAGAGATACAGTACGAACGCTTTGCGGCGCCCCAGGTGGTCGGCGGCCCAGCCGAAGCTGATGTATCCGGGAAACATGCCAAACAGGTTGAGTACGAGGAGCAGAGTGGTCGTGCCCATGATGCCGAAGCCGCGTCCGCCTTGCGCGACCGGAAGCGAAAGATAAGGAGGAATCCAGGAGAACAGTCCCCACCAGGCAAATAATCCGAAGAAGTTGAGCAAGAGTAGGACGATGGTGCTCTTGCGATAGGGCGCGCGAAAGATGACAGAAAAAGATTCATTCCCCCGTGTCCTCTGTGTCCCCTGTGGTTCAAGCTTTTGACCTTGCGCTGCCAGCCAATGATGCTCCATCCACATCGGCGATTCCGGTACGCTGCGTCGTATCCAGAGCGTAACCAGGGCGGGCAGAATTCCGACGAAGAACACCATCCGCCAGTTGGCGTAACGCAGAACAATACCCGCGACCAGCGCGGCCAACGCATAGCCGATGGCCCAGGAGCTCTGCACGATGGCAATTGCCTTGGCCCGCAATTCATCGGGCCAGGTTTCCGCGACTAGGGTCGCGCCCGTGTTCCACTCGCCTCCCATACCGAGTCCGAGGATGAAACGAAACACGGCCAGCATGAGCACGGTGGTCGAGAGGCCAGAAGCGAACGAGCAGATCGAGTACGTCAGAATGCTGAGCATCAAGGCGCGCTTGCGTCCAATGCGGTCGGCGAGGAAGCCGAACAACATGCCGCCGATGCCGGAGGCCAGCAGGGTGAGCGTGTACAGAAGGCCGGAAGTAGCCTTCGACATGCCCAGATCGCGCATCACGTGGGTCAGCACCAGCGCGTAAAGCATCGCATCGAACGCGTCGAGCATCCAGCCGAGAGCGGCCGCCAGCAGCGTGCGGCGCTGTGCGGGAGTCGCTTGCTTCAGGAGTTGGATGGGGCCGATGAGCATGTGGGGAGGAGTGTAGCAGGGGAGCACTTGTTTCGGCCTTAATGAATAGGTTGGGCTCAGCGGTAGGCTTCTGAGCGGTGTCTTACGGAATGAATTAGGAGGGCGTCCGGCGGTTCTTCACTGAAGCGGACGCGGTAGTCGCCGACGCGAAGCCGCAGTTCGCTGGAGTCGCCCTGCAACCTCTTGATATCGCCTTCGCCCGTCTTCGCGAAACGGTGGAGAGTCGTCAGGATTCGCATGGCGGTGTCGCGGTCGACCCGGCGTATATCGGCGCGTGCGGGGATGGTAAAGATGATCTTCTTCACGCCGCGTCCAGTCAGCGCTTAGGGTCTTCGCCGGAGCGTCCGAACTCGGCGACGATGTCTTCGTGAGGAATGCCCTCTCCCGGATGTTGCGCCATCCAAGCCTTTGAGGCGGCGACGGCCTCACGCTCTGCTTCGCTTTCCGGTTCATCGTCCACGGCGGCATTGGCGATGGCGCGGGAGACAGGGTCCAGCATGGTCTCCAGCAGCCCGACCACGGCGGATACCTGGCTCGGAGCCATGCGGTCGATCAGTTCGTGCGCCTTTTCCTTGGCTTGAGCGTAAGGCATTGTGAAAATCCAGATTACTATACTGCGCCGCTGCGATGAAATTATCAACCCGATGCCGTTGCTTGGTAAGTGACGGAAGAACCATGGCAAGCGTGTGGCGCGGGCGCCCCCGCCCGCGAACTGCCAGCATCATCCGTCCGCAGCGTGTAGAGAGGCCCGAAGTCGCCTTCGACATGCCCAGATCGCGCATCACGTACGCCAGGGCCAGCGCGTAAAGCATGGAGTCAAAGGCGTCGAGCATCCAGCCGAGAGCGGCCGCCAGCAGGGTGCGGCGCTGCCCGGGGCTCGCTTGCTTCAGGAGTTGGATTGGGCCGACGGCCATGCGGGGAACGATTGTATCAGCGGAGCCGAGATGGTGGTGTAATGATTTATAAGGAAGTGAAAATAGAATGAAGCGATTTTCGTTTGCTGCTCCGATAGAGAATCTTCTGTTTGGGTTGCTTGTTCTAGGTTTGACAGTGAGCGCAACTAGTCGTGCACAGGGGCCTCCGCTCTGGCATGATCCGTCCAACCACAAAGTGCAGTTCGTAACGGTGGAAGATGGCGTCCAGCTGGAGGTGCTCGATTGGGGCGGGTCGGGACGACCGGTTGTACTGCTAGCCGGACTCGGATTCACCGCGCATGTTTTCGATGGCTTCGCTGAGAAACTAACCGACTCATATCACGTGTACGGAATCACGCGACGTGGTTACGGTGCATCGAGCCGGCCCGCCTCGGGTTACACGGGGCAGCGCCGAGCAGAAGATGACCTGCGCGTGTTCGATGCGCTGAAACTGGTTGCGCCGGTTGTGGTGGGACATTCCGTCGCGGGGGATGAGTTGTCGCAACTGGGCATTCATCACCATGAGCGGGTCGGAGGCCTCGTTTACTTGGATGCTCTGCACGACGGCGCGGACGACTGGACCGATTATGATGCGCTCTGCAGCAAGCTGCCAGACCCGATGCAAAGGCCCCCGACACCTTCTCCCTCCGACCTGAAATCATTTCCAGCCTACCAGGACTGGCGACTGCGGACCCAAGGAGTCCGAATTCCCGAATCCGAATTTCGTGATGATTTCGTGGAGAATCCGGATGGAAGCGTCGGCGGTCCCAAAACCCCGGGATACGTTCCTGACGCGATCATGAGGGGTGGCTCGAAACACGACCTTTCCGCGATTCGCTCGCCAGTACTCGCTTTCGTTGCGTACGATGAGCCTCCCCAAGAACAGATTCGGAAAAATCATGTGGCAGACCCGGCAGAACGCACCATTGTTGAAGCGGTGTACGGCACCTTCATAGGCATGGCCAGAATTCGGATAGATAGGATCAATCGGGCCGCAGGCGGGGCGCGCGTGGTCGAGCTATGGGGCGCGGACCACTTCGTATTTCTCTCAAATGAGGCGGACGTACTGCGCGAATTGCGAGCCTTCTTGGCAACTTTGAAATAGTTGTGGGAGATGAAACTCGCTAGGAACGAGCCCCGGAGGGCCCCAGCCGCCGCAAGTACTTCTGCGCCTTCCGCACATCGCGCCCGATCTGCTCTTTCAGAGCTTCGACCGACGGAAACTTGATCTCATCGCGCAGACGATCCAGGAAATGCAGTTCGACTTCCGTTTCCGCCGAAAGCGCGATGGGATGGAAATTCAGCAGGTGAGTTTCAATGGCAAAAGAGTCAGCGCCGAACGTCGGCCGGTT
>PKXK01000199.1:0-2720 GCA_003132325.1 Acidobacteriaceae bacterium | reverse complement strand
GAAAGCAGCTTGCGGATGTGGCTGCTCGAAACGTTTTCCCCGCGCAGGCGCATCTCGGAATAGTCGTGGACCTCAAATCCCATTTCCAGGCCGAACTCGCGCAGCAGTTCGATGTTTCCCGCCGCTTTGCGCCCGAAGTGGAAGTTGTAGCCTTCGTGAACTTCGCGGGCGTGCAGGCGCCTTTTCAGAATTTCATGGGCGAACTGGTGCGGCGTCATCAGCGAAAGATCGCGCGAGAAGGGAAGCAGCACCACCGCGTCGATCCCGGTCGCTTCGAGCAGGCGCAATTTTTCCGGAAGCGGAGTCAGTAATTTCAGGTTCTGCTCGGGACGCAGGATGCGGGCGGGGTGTGGCTCAAAGGTGACCACCACCGATCGCACGTGAGTGGCTTGCGCCCGCCACACGATTTCGCCGATAACATTACGGTGCGCGCGGTGCACGCCGTCAAAGTTACCGACGCTGACCAGCGCCGGACCGAAGTCGCGCGGGATGTCGTCGAGTTTATGAAAGACTTGCATCTCTATCTTGTTGAATTTGAAATACTTTACCGCTAAGTCCTTATTATTCAAAGACCTGGCGGAGGTTGACTCCTAAGTCTTTGATTTCAAAAGACCGCAGGCAGAGGGGTCTTAACTCACCTTCTCCCATGGTCTCGAAATCCAGTTTCGTCCCAACTCGCCAAACCACAACCTGCAGGATAACTAAATCTCAAACTCCAGCTTCATTCCATCAAACGCCAATCGTACTTCCGGCGGTAACGTGGCATTGGTCGCCTCGTGCGGCAGGTCGTGGCAGATGTGGGTGAAAAATGTTCGCTTCGGTTTTAGTTCTGCCGCGATCTTCAGCGACTGTTCTACGGTGGAATGCGTGGGATGCGGCTTGTGGCGCAGCGCATCCAGAAAGAGAATGTCGAGGCCGCGCAGTTTCTCCAGCGTTTCGGCGGGGACCTCGCTGTGATCGGTCAGGTAAGCGGCCGATCCGAAACGGAAACCGATGATCGGAGTTTCGCCGTGGATGACCGTCACCGGCTCAAAGCGCGCGCCAAACAGTTCAAAGCAGCCCTCGATAGGAAGCAGTTCCACCAGCGGCAGTCCGCCAAACTTATACTCGGCTTCAAAAATGTAGCGGAACATACTGCGCAGGAATTCGCAGGCTCGCGGCGTGGCATAAAGAGGCAGCTTGCCCGGTTTGTGCCGATAAGTCAGGGGGCGCAGGTCGTCGATGCCGAGGATGTGGTCGGCGTGGGTGTGCGTGTAGAGGACGGCATCGAGGTGCGTGATCTTTTCGCGCAGCGCCTGCTCGCGAAAGTCGGGCGTGCTGTCGATCATGACATTGCGCCCGTTGTAGCTGATCATCACGGAAGGGCGAGTGCGCCGGTCGCGCGGATCCTGCGAACGGCAGACAGCGCAGTCGCAGCCGATGGTGGGAACTCCCATCGACGTGCCGCTGCCCAGTACCGTTAGAGTCGCCCGCATCAGCCGTTGGTTCCTGTGACTGGACCGGGCGTCTGCGGAGGCTTCGCCAGCGCGTTGGTGACTTCCACGTAGGCCATGCGCAGTTCATAGAGACAGTTCTGCAGAAATCCCTGCTCCCTCGAAGTGAGATTGCCCTTGGTTTTCTCGGCGATCATGCCCAGGGTGTCGATGGTTTGCCGCGCGCCGATCAGATCGACTGCGGGCTGGCCGCCCCGTTCCTGCATCAGGCCGAGCTGCATCATGGCAGTCATGTAGAGCGAGGCCATGAAGCGCTCAAAGCTTACTTCGAGTTCCTTCGCCGAGTGTCCGCTCAGCTCGACTCGAGAATCCAGATCGCGCGCCGACTGCCGATAGGCATCGTGCTGCGCCTGTTGCTCGGAGGCGGTGGGCGGTTCAGGGACCGCCGATTCGGGTGCGGGAGCTGTGGGCGTGGGCACAGCTTCTGGGATTGTGGACACAGGCGCGGCCACGGCCGCCGCGACCGGAGTGGGCGCTGGTTCTTCCGCGGAATCGCGCAGTTCTCCGTCGGAGGTGAACAAGCGCTTGTCGCTTACTTTGAATTCGCTTTCTTCTCTTCGTTTTTGAGCCATAGGGTTTACCGTTCTTGGTTTCCTTCGTGTACCGGAGCATGCCCTGAGCGAAGTCGAAGGGTGCCCTTTGTGGTGGCGCTCGGCCAATCGACCCACTACGTGAAATTCAGGCAAGCGGAAGCGCTGCCGGTTTCAGCTTCGCCATGCCCGCGCGCAAATCTTTTCCCGCGGCCTCGCGTCGCAGGTAACCGAGTGCGACCGGGCGATCTCCGTCCGCCAGCGGCAAAATCGCGCTGCTGGTGATCTCGCCTACTTCCTTCTCCTCTTCTCCGGGAAAAATCTTCGCGCCCGGTTCGGGCAGCGCACCCTCGACCGCGAACGCGGTGAACTGCCGGTGCACGGCGCCGCGCGAGCGGATGCGCTCCACAATCTCTTGCCCGAGGTAACAGCCTTTGGTGAAATTCAAGGCGCGGGTTTGCCCGGTTTCCTGCGGCAAGTCGCGCTCGCGGATGTCCACGCCAAATTGCGGGATGCCGCGCGAGATGCGGAACAGATTCAGCGCAGCCGTGCCCGTCGGACGCGCACCCGCGTGGACCAGCGCGTTCCAAAGATCGGCTCTTTGTTCTGGGTTAATCCAGACCTGCCACGATTCGCGCGCTTCCTCGCCCGAATGCAGCAGCGTGACGGTTTTCTGTTGCCAGGTAACGTCGGCGAA
>PKXK01000122.1 GCA_003132325.1 Acidobacteriaceae bacterium | reverse complement strand
ACAGAAGAGTTGACACACCTGGCATCCGGGCTTCATGTGTGATCTCTACGCGCACATTAGCGCCAGAGGCGTAGCCTTGTCAACTATTGCGGATCGTCGATCCAATTCCGGGGAGGGTTTATTGTGTGTCCCTCCGGGCAGTGCAAGCCATCCCAAAGCCAAGTTTTTACATCGGCTGCACGCTCCTCAGCGGTGGTGGTTGCACTCCATGCTACGAAGAGTTCTAGAGGAGTTTTACAATTTTCCTCGACGCATCGTAGCTGTCCTAAGTGAACCGTCTCTCGCGTGGGGACCGAAACTTCCGGTGTGTCCAGACGGCGATAGTCCGGGGAATTTTTATGAAGCGAATAATTGGCTACGTGCTTGCAATGAAAGCATACAGCTCCTACAGAATCAGCATTCATGGATCGGGGCGCTTGACTTCCAAATATGTGCCCAAGCGTTTGCGCTAGGAGCCGGATGGGTCTGTCACAATGCTTGCACGAAAAAACATATTGAAGATCGGCCATAGGAATTTGCCTACTTTTCCACTTCTTCCAAAATGGAGGCCAGTGTTTCGTTGGCGTTTTCTAGTTGGCCGACGATTTGTTTAAGCCTATAGGTGATGCTGGAAGCGGCGACGACGATTACAAAAACCAAGATGCACAGAAACGCAGTATCGGAGTGAATGGTCATGACTTTCCCCTTGCGCTATGATGGGCGCATGAAGTCTATTCCTGATCCCGATACGACGCCAGCGCAGAAGATGCGAGCGTTCAACGACGGCTTGCGCCAAATCCTCACCGTATCCAAGAGCGATTTGTCTGAGCGAGAAAAGCAATACCAGGCGGAACGCGCCACGAAGCCAAGGCGCGGCCCTAAGCCGCACTCTTCGGCTTCGGACCACGCTTCAAACGGCGAGGGTTAGAAAGGCTCAGGCGTCGTAGTGGCCGCGTCTGCGGTTTTGCCTGTCAGTTCCTTGTAGGTGATCCGCTTGTTAGAAACCTGCGACAAAGCCAGCAAAAACCTGTCCGAATCGTTCAACGGATTGTCTTTGGTAGAGCGATTGTTGTAGCGGAAAATCTGCTCGTCAATGTACCGCTCCAAGTGGAATGGCTCGACGGCGATGTAGGTGCCGTTTAATCCACGCTTGAGCAATGACCAGAAGTTTTCCATTCCGTTGACGTGTACGCGACCACGGACGTAGCTCTCAGTTTTGTTGACCACTTCATGCACGTAACGGGAGCGGAGATCGTCGTAGGCAACCGCATCGTCGGTATAGACCTTGCTTCCGAACTTCACTTCCTTGAGGACTTCGGCCTGCAAGGTCTCGCGCTTCACATCGGGAACGATCTTGGCGCGGACCTGACGGAGATCACGGTCGAGTATTCCCATGACCACGGTCTTGCCATGGGGGCCGCCCTTTTGCTCGTAGCGCAGTTTCTTGTCGTTATGCATGTTGCGCTTTTTACCGCCAATGAAAGTCTCGTCTGTCTCAACTTCACTCTCAGGCCCGCCCAGCTTTGTTCCCATATCGCCAGACTTGAGCGCGAGCAGCAAGCGATGCAGCATGAACCAAGCAGTCTTTTGCGAGACTCCAAGCGAGCGATGAATCTCCCACGAGCTAACACCGTTCTTGCAGCTAATCAGCAGCCAGAGAGCAGGAAGCCACTTCTGCAACGGGATCGGCGAATCCTCGAAGATGGTATTCACCTTGACGGAGAACTGGCGACGGCAAGAGCGACACTTCCAACGCTTCTGAGTCTTGAGGTAATAGGGATTCTTGGCGTCCTCACCGTGGCAGTCAGGGCACCGTGGCCCGTCAAGCCAACGCATAGCGGCTACAGCGTCAATGCACACCTGTTCGTCGCTAAAGTATTGAATCGCTTGCTGTAATGTCTTTGGGCTTTCCATGACCAGAATAATAGCAGAATAGCGTGGGTTAGTCAAGGCTATTATTGCCCTTAGGAGGTGGTTCTCGCTAGGTCTTTGAGTTTAAAAGACTTACTTGTAAGGTCTTTAAGAACCAGCGAGTTACGTTGTCGCAGAGCGTATTAAGCTTGGCTGGTAGCAAGATCAGACGATGGCACGGCACGACTGAAAGCGGCTGCGGAAAAACCCGCCGAGCGCGCAAGAAGCTCACCTCAGGCGCTGAAGCGCGACACATTTTTGAGGATTTAACGGCACGAGTAAACTCGTGCCCTTCCCAAAACCTGCTTGAAATGGAGTTTCTCCGCAGCCTGTGAAGCCGCGGCCTTTCAAAACGCCACTACTTTATCAACGAACTTTGGACTCAGGTCGCTAGAAATCGAGAGAAGGCACGGCGGGCGAGACGCCCGCCGGACAGCGGCCGAGACGGCGGCGCTACAGTTGAAGTGATCGGTGAGGTCTTGTCCGCGTTGTTCCTGGAGAGTGCGGGCTGCGAATAGAAAAAGGCGCGGAACCTCTCCGCGCCCTATCGTATTCAAGCACTGCCACGTATAGATTCTACTGCACAATAAGCGTGACGTTCGCAGTCTGCGATGTTGCGCCCGATTCGGACGCAGTCACGGTCACGTTGTACCCGGCATTGGGCACGGTCGCCGGGTTCAGGGCTATGGTGGCAGTTCCCGTCTTGCTCGTATCAGCCACAGATGTTGCAGTGATGGTTACGTTGCTCGGGAGGCCGGCAGCTATGGTCGGAGGCGTATAGATACCGGTGGTGGAACCGATTGTACCGCCGTTAGTCGTGCTGACAGCCCACGTGACGCCCTTGTTGCCAGAGTCATTGGCAAGGACTGCGGTGAAGGTGGCCGTTGCGTTCGTCCAGCCGACATTCTGGGGATAGATACTTGCCGAACTGCCGGTGACGCTTGTGATCGAGACCGGGGGCGAGCTGCCGCCGCAGGCGATGAGGAATCCAGCGAGTGCCAGCATAAGGCACATGCCGGCCACGGTGGCGACCCTCGACATTTTGCGTCTCGCGAAGCCAACCATAACCACGCCAGCAAGAGGTAAAGTCAGCGGCAGCCACGGGCGCCGGTTGTCCGCCCGATGCTGCAATGAGCTACCAGGGCCGTTGTTGGGGCCCACGCTGCTGATTGTCATGGTGACTGTAGATGCGTGCGATTCCGCCGCAATAGTCGCAGATGGACTGAAGGTACAACTGCTGCTGGTCAGGGTCGGGTCAGGTGGGGCGAAGGCAGTACAGCTGAGATTCACCGCGTTGACGAACGTCGAGCCCGAGGTCGGCGTGGCGGTGAAGCTATAGGAGAGACTCGTCTGTCCCGACTTGACTGTGTGTGAGGTAACGGTGCCGCTGGTGCTGACGAAGGTGAAGGTCGGGATGACGTTGATGGTCTGAGTCAGGACTGACGATGTGCTGCCGGCATTGTTGGTGTCTCCGGCATAGACTGCCGTGATCGAGTGCGAGCCGACAGTGAGCGTGGAGGTGGTATAGGTCGCAACCTGAGAACCGCTCACGGGACCGAGCGTGCCGCTGCCGATAATTGTCGCTCCGTCGTTGAAGTTCACGGTTCCAGTGGGCGCGTGGCTGCCGACGGTGGCGACGGTGGCAGTGAAGGTCACGGACGCACCCTGATACGCCGGGTTTTGGCTGGAGGTGACGGTGGTGGTGGTCGCGGCACCCGGCCAGTTGCTCACCAGATTGGCGGCGTTCACTGTCCCGATTCCCGTAGCGAAGTCCCAGCCGGTAGTAGTTCCGTAAGCCGGCAGATACGAACTGTTTGAAGTGGAGAGCACACCGAATGTGCCGGAGGGCAGGTAGCAGTTGTTAGTGCCGGTGCAATTCACGTCCATGTCGCCCAGCGTCACATCATAGAAAACGCAAGAACTGCTGACGGTATTTCCGAGGGTTGAATTGCAGGAGCTGTCGCCGGTTGCGCCATACTCGGTGGCCGCCAGACTGTAATAGACCGGATTCGGATTGCCTTGGGGCCCGCCGGCGTGCTGGTTCACCAGGGCCTGAATACCTGCCATGATCGGCGCGGAGAACGACGTGCCTCCCGCTCCCGCCCAGTTATCGGGTGTGCCGGTACAGGCAACGCCTCCGTTGGAAGTGTCGCTAAAGCAGAATGGATAATAGTGGCCCCAAATCCCGTTGGCGGCAAAGAGCGAGACATCGGGTATATCGCGAACACCGTCGGTGGGAACTCCGACCAGCGATTGCCATGACGGCTTTGGCCATCCAGCGCAGGTACCACCTACTACGCCCGATACGGATGGCGTTCCTGTCGCGCAGCCGCTCGGCCCGCCACTGCCTGACACCGTGGTTTGATTGGTACTGTTGTTGCAAAAGCCGGTCGAGCCGTAAGTTTGAGGAAAGCCAGAGTACAGCGCGCCTAGCAAACTGGCGCAGGAATCGTTCCACGGAATCTCCGGAACATAGGACAGGGCGGATTCATACGTTGGCGAGTTGGTAGCACTCCAGTACGTGCTGTTGGTACCGGCATAAGTATCGCCGAAATCCGTCCCCCCCACAGCTACGTTATAAGGAGTTGATGCAAAAGCGCTGACTCCGATGCCATGCGTGGCACTATTCGGTCCGGTCGGGGGTGCGGGATCGCAGCTCGCCGCGCCCTCATCACCCGCGGAAACGAAGACCGAGACACCTTCCGTGACCGCCTGTTGATAGGCCGCGCTGAAAGCGGCATTGGAAGATGCGCCGTTTCCAGCTTCGCAATAGCCATAGCTCATGCTCATGATCGCTGGTGGCGCACTGCTTTCGTTCAAAAGGTTTTGCATGGCGATCAATCCGCCAAAGGTTGACGTGTCACTGCACGAAGCCAGTTCGATGGTGGCACTGGGCGCGGCCGCGCTGGCATATTCGGCATCCAGGGTCGCTTCCCCGTCGTCGCCGTTCACTCCCGGGGGGGTGCAGTTATTCGTGCCAGTGGGCGGAGCCGGATGGACTTGCGTGAACGAGCCGCTGGTGTACGACGAAAGGCCGAATGTCGATCGGAACGTAGTCCAATCGGCGGCGGTGAAGACATCCGTATTTTCGACCACCACAATCGTTTGGCCTTGTCCAGATGTGCCGGCAGTGAAAAGCGGATTCAGGTTGTAGATCATCGCCAGATCGGCCGGAACCACTGCGTAATAGCCGCCAGCAGTGGTGTAGCTTGAGCGTGGCTTGTAATTGGTATGAGGCTTGAAGTCGTGCAATGACACCACTCCGACCACGGCCGGCGCGAGCGCGGCCGGAATCCGCGGATCGCTCATGTTGGCGATGTGCTTCACGCCCTTTACGTTCAATTGGTGAATTTCAGTGTGGAAGGCCGCTCGCACCTGGCTCGCCGTCCCGGAGAAATCGATGAGCATCCCGTTCTCGTAAACCACATTGACCTTGAACCCATGCGACTCCAGCCAACGCGTAATCGCGTCTAGATCTTGTGTCGCCAACCCGAATGTCTGGCCAAATTCCTTGGCGGTGAGCCAGTGATGAAAGTTCGGCGAGGACGAGTCCGTAAGTTCCTCAATGAACTGGCGCAGCTCCCGCTCCTGTTCCGGCGATCGCCTCAACTGGAGCATCATGTGCTCCATCGAAAGGTTGTCCGCCACCAATCCACGATCGTTCTTCTGATTCGCCTCGGGCGGTGTGTTGCCTTCGAGAGTGGCCAATTTGCTTTCATCCACATTCTGGGAAATCAGAACCGGGCGGCCATTTTGGGCTTGCGCCAGGGGAGCAGGGAGGAGGAAAAGAGATGCCAGAACAGCCACCAGACAGATTGCAAGAGACAAACAATTGGACGGCAAAAGTTTTGAGATCGGAGGTTTAGACAAGGACAGCAAAGGCGAGGACGAACGTCGCATGATGACTCCATCGCGCAGAAGAATTGTGGTGGGGCTGGAAGCACTGCCATTATTACTACTTTCTCCTTGTCTGATCAAGTTATTGCGCCTGGGGTTGTATGACGGGGAAGGATTCGTCGATCTTGCGCGCAAGAATTTACATTTATGCCGCGGCATCGGTCGGGGCGGGAATGTAGGCCATGGGCGGGCTTTGTCCAGTTCAGAACGCTGTGGGCGCGGGGAACTGCCGGGCTTCGCCCGGCATGGACAGCCGAGGGCGGCTGTCCCTACGCGAGGGCGGGCGGAGGACAGAGCCTGCCCTGAGCGAAGTCGAAGGGAGTGTCCGCCCTACACTTCGGCTAGCTCTTCTTCCAGTAACTGCTTGTTATAGAGGTCGGTGTAATAGCCGTTGCGGGCTATTAGTTGGTCGTGGGTGCCTAGTTCTACTATGCGTCCGTGGTGGAGGACGGCGATGCGGTCGGCGTTGCGGACGGTGGAAACGCGGTGGGAGATGAAGATGGTGGTGCGTCCTTGCATGATTTCGCGGAGATGGTTGAGGATTTTGTCTTCGGTGTGAGTGTCGACGCTGGAGAGGGCGTCGTCGAGAATCAGGATGCGGGGGCTGCGGAGAAGGGCTCGGGCGATGGCGGTGCGCTGCTTCTGGCCTCCGGAGAGGGTGATGCCGCGTTCGCCTACCGTCGTGTTGTAGCCTTCGGGGAAACTTTCTATGTCTTGGGCGATGTTGGCGGCATCGGCGGCGGCTTGGATGTCTGGTTGCGTGGCTTCGCCATCTTCTTGTGCTATGCCGTAGGCAATGTTTTCGCGGATGGTGTCGCTGAAGAGGAAGGTTTCCTGGGGAACGAATCCAATTTGACGGCGCAGAGTATCGAGAGGGAACTGGCGGATGGGGCGGCCGTCGATCAGGACGGCTCCGGGGTCGGCGTCGTAGATGCGGGGGATGAGATTGACTAGCGTCGTTTTGCCGGAGCCGGTCGGGCCTACGATGGCTAGGCTGGAGCCGGCGGGAATGCGCAGGTTGACGTCCTTAAGAACAGCGGTGCCGTTGTAGGCGAAGTTGAGATTGCAGAATTCGATTTCGCCGAGGATGGCATCCGAAATGGCGACTGCTTCGGCATCTCTGCGGACGGGCGGGGCGCCCGTCTCTCCATTATTCCTATCTATATCTTCGTCTGCGATCTCGGGCTGCTGGGACATGATTTCTTGTATGCGCACCATGGAGGCGGTTCCGCGCTGGAAGATATTGATGACCCATCCCAGGGCGATGACCGGCCAGGTTAGTTGCATCATGTAGGTGTTAAAGGCTACGAAGGCACCGACGTCCATCGAACCTGAAAGCGACAGGGTCGTCTTGGTTCCCAGATAGGAGACGAGATGTACGTCGCTTTGGCCGTTGATCACGAGGTTTCCGCCGAGCCAGAGCACGATGACTACGGCTATGCCCAGCATAAGTTCGAGGGTGGGCCAGAGCATTCCCATCAGGCGGACGAGGCCCAGGCTGCGGCGGATGTATTCCTGGTTGGCGGATTCGAAGGCGGCGATTTCGGCTTGTTCCTGCACATAGGCACGGATGACTCGGGCGCCGGAGAAATTTTCCTGGGCGCGGGCCGAGATGTCGGAGAACATGGCTTGAATGCGTTCGAAGCGCTCGTGAATGCGGCGTCCGAAATATTGGATGACGATGCTGGCGATGGGCAGCGGGAGAAAGGCGAAAAGGGTGAGCTTGGGGCTGATGGCGAGCATGAAGAACAGCGCTCCGGCGGTGAAGACGATGGTGTTGGCCGAGTACATGATGGCCGGGCCGAGGAGCATCCGGACGGCGTTCAGATCGTTGGTGGCGCGGGCCATGATGTCGCCGGTGCGGTTGCGCTGGTAGTAGGAGTAGGAGAGGTGCTCGAGGTGCTTGAACAGGTCGTTGCGCAGATCGAATTCGATATCGCGGGAGATGCCGATGANNGCGTAGGTTAGGAGTTTCTGGCGGGTGACACCGGAGTGAAGATCGTTGACGGCGCGGCGCAGGACTTGCGGGAAGAGGATCCAGACTCCGTTATTGCATAGAACGCAGAGGCCGCCCCATAGCAGACCGCCGCGGTGGCGCTTCAGATAGGGAACTAGGGGGCGTAGGTTCTTTGGCACCATGATGTTCTGTAGATGAAATTGTAGCAGCGCGGGGTGCGGATTTTCGGAGTGCGGGCGCGAGTGCGACGAAGGCCGCAGTGAGTAGCAGCGCGGCCCAGAGGGACAATAAGCCCGCGGCGAACATCAATCCCGAGTAGAGCAGGTCGGCGCGTTGCATCGGCTTCTCCACTTTCTAAAGGGCGCGTGAAAAAGCCGGGCGGGGACGGAGGTTGGAGGTTCCGTTCCCCACCCGGATGGAGAGAGAGTGAATTAGTCCGCGGGCGGAGGCGACATGTGCGATTTCATGTGCTCTTGCATGCGCGCGTCCTTCTGGGCCTCGATCTGAGCCAGTTTGGCTTTCTGATCGGCGGTCAGAATTTGCATGATTTCGGACTTCATGCGAGCGTGCGCCACTTGGAGCTCAATCATAGTCTGCGCGTTTTGGGTTGCGAGGGCGCGAGTCTTGGCTTCGTCGAAGGGGCCGCTGGCCTCCAGAGCCTTCATCGCCTGGTGATTTTGCCGCATCTGCTGCATCAGAGGTTGCAGGGTTGGTTTCTCTTTTTCGAAGATCGCCTTGACTTGGCTGTGTTGGTCGGCGGTCAAATCGAGCTGTTTGAGCATGTGGCGGAAGTCGCCGCCGGGGCCGCCAAAACCGTGCCTGCCCTGTGCAATCGCGGCTGCCACAATCAGCAGTACAGCGGCGCCGATAATGAGAATGCGTGTACGAGTTGATTTCATTGGAACTCCTTTTGGATCTTCTATTGATCTCGTAGGGTCCGGGAGGCAGCCCGAACTTCCTATGCTGATAAGAACACCATTCCCAGAAATAGCGGGTAAAGAGTCGGTCAAGCGCGGTAAAGTTTTGTAAAACAAAATCGTTCTTGGCTCTTGGCTTTCGGCTCAAAGCCAAGAGCCAAGAGGTAAGAGCGGTCAGGCAATCACAAATCTTTACCGCGTCGAAGCACGCGAAGGTGTTGAATGAATAGAAGAATGGACCACGTACTGGTAGTCGACGACGATGTCGAATTGTGTGCTCTGGTGCAGGAGTACCTGCGGGCCGAGGGATTCAGCTTGAAGGCGGTCCATGACGGCGAACAGGGGCTGCAGCAGGCGCTGACCAACGAGTATGCGCTGGTGGTGCTCGACGTGATGCTGCCGGGGATCAATGGCTTTGAAGTGCTGCGGCGGATTCGCAGCGTGTCGAAGATTCCGGTGCTGTTGTTGACGGCGCGCGGCGAAGACGTGGACCGCATCGTGGGACTGGAAATCGGGGCCGACGATTATCTTCCGAAGCCGTTTAACCCGCGGGAGTTGGTGGCGCGAATCCGGGCGATCCTGCGCCGTACGCAGTCGGTCAGTGCGGCGGACGGGGTGCCGGAAGTGCTGACTGTGGGCGACGTGGAACTGGATCCGGCAACGCGCAGTGTGCTGCGAGCGGGGCAGCCGGTCGATCTTACTTCAGTGGAGTTCAATCTGCTGGAAGTGCTGCTGCGCGAGGCGGGGCGAGTGGTGACGCGGGAGCGGCTGGTGAACGCCGTGCTCAGCCGGAAGTTCATGCCGTTTGATCGCAGCATCGACATGCACGTGAGCAAGGTACGGCGGAAGTTGGGCGACTCCGAAGAAGACGGAGACCACATTAAGACGATTCGCGGCGTGGGATATATGTTTGCGCGGCCGGCGAAGGCGAAGAAATAACACTGCGGTTGCGGCCAAAAGAAGAAAGCTTGAACCACAGAGGACACAGAGGTACACGGGGGAAACCCCGGATGCGCAACGAATGAAAAGCCTCTTCCTGAAGATTTTTCTGTCATTCTGGGCGGCGCAGGCGCTGTTCCTGGTACTGGCCATTCTGGTCACCATTGCGCTGCGTCCGGCGCGGCATGGGGTGGAGAGCCAGGCTCCGCAAATTTTGGCGGAAGCGGTGAACGCTTACCAGAGTGGCGGAGAGCGCGGCGCTCACGATTATGTGGAAGAGCTTTGGCGGACCCAGCGCATGCGGGCATTCGTATTCGATCCGACGGGCCATGAACTCGCCGGACGGCTGGTGCCACCCTGGATCGAGGACGTCCGGCAGGGAATCGCACCGCGTGGTGGCCCGCTCCGGCGCCGTGGATGGATGGACAAACTGATGCCGGACCCGGTTCTGCGCCAGGCATTGACCCTGGATGGCAAACGCTACACGCTGGTGCTGGAGTTGCCCGCTGGACCGCGAGTGTTTTTTGGGCCGCATGAGATTCCGGGGCTGGGAATCACCATCGCGGTCATCACCTCGGGGCTGATGTGCTACCTGTTGGCGTGGTCGTTGACGAGTCCGGTGACTCGTTTGCGGAAGGCGGCGCAAAGCCTGGCGGCGGGCGACTTGAGCGCGCGCACAGGCGCACCCGCGAGCGGCCGCCGCGATGAACTTGCCGAGTTGATGCGCGATTTCGACCGCATGGCCGAACGGATTGAAGGGCTGGTGGATTCGCAATCGCGGCTGCTGAAAGACGTTTCGCACGAACTGCGGTCGCCTCTGGCGCGGCTGAGTGTGGCCCTGGGACTGGCGCGGCAGAAGGCTAGTCCGGAGATTGCGCCGGAACTGGCAGGTTCGCTGAATCGCATTGAACTCGAGGCCGACCGGCTGAATCAACTGATCCAGCGGCTGCTGACGATTTCGCGGTTGGAGTCGCGCACCGACGGCCTGCGAAAGACCATCCTGTCGCTCCGAGAACTGGTGGAGCAGGTGGCGCACGATGCCGAGTACGAAACGCCGGGGCGGGGTTGCCGAGTAACGACGTTGGCCAACACGTTGTCCAATACGACGACCAATACTCTGGCCAATACGACGGTCGAGGCGGCGGATGAATTCATGGTGGAAGCCGACCCTGACTTGCTGCGCAGCGCGGTGGAGAATGTGGTGCGCAACGCGACGCGTTATACTGCTGAAGGCACGACGGTGGAAGTGCGACTGGAGCGGCAGCGGACGGCCCATGGCGATGAACTGGTGATTCGCGTGCTCGATTCCGGCCCGGGCGTTCCCGAGGAAGCGCTGGAAAAGATCTTTGAGCCGTTTTATCGGCTCGACGACGCTCGCAACCGGCAAACCGGGGGCGCGGGTCTGGGGTTGTCGATTGCGGACCGGGCGGTAAGGTTGCATGGCGGGCAACTCCGCGCATCCAACCGAAACGAGGGTGGGTTAGAGATTGAAATCCGGATTCCGGCGGTTCAAGTCATCGGGTGATCGGGTGATCGGGCCATCGGGTGATTGAAGATCAAAGGCTTTTGACTTTAGATCACCCGATGGCCCGATCACCCGATCACCCGATACAATTGAACCCAATACAATTTCTGGGAGAGTTGATGTCGAAGAAAATCGGCGGAGTGGTTGCGCTTGTGGGCCTGTGCGCCCTGAGTTTGTTTCTAGTGAATTGCGGCAGTTCCTCGTCCCGGCCTGCGGGAGTCTTGTATGTGCTGACCCAGGGGAACAACTCAGTGGGGAACTACGTGAGTACGTTTGCCATGGATTTGAGCAGCGGAGGCCTGTCGCTGGTCAATTCGAATGCGAGCACGTGCCCCACCCCGGCCACTGGCACCAGCCCCAACCCGTGCGGACTTCCCGTGGACATTTTGCTCGACTCGACGGGCGCGAGGGCGTTTGTTCTGGATCAGGGTGCGCCTCCATGTCCCACCTGTACGCCAGGCGAAAATAATCCCATTCCGCCCGCGATTTACCCGTATACGGTGGGTTCGGACGGAAGTTTGTCGGCGCCGGGCACGGCGGTAAATTGGACCTGCACCGGCACCGGTGTAAGTAACTGCTCCGACACTGCGACGACCATGGTGCTGGATGCCGCCGGGCACCTGTTTGTGATCGATTATGGGTCTTCCCCTACGCCGGGATATCCGACGCCTACGGTGGCAAGTCCGAGCTGTCCGCATGTCCCCACTGGCCCTTACGACGTGTGTCCGTCGATCTCGGTGTTTACCATGACCTCCGGCACTCTGACTCTGGCAAGTGGAAGTCCGTTCTACTTAAGCAAGATCCCGAGCGCGCTCTCGGCTATTGCGTTTACGCCGCCGAACTCTACTACCGCTCAGGAACTTCTCTTCGTAACCAACAACCAAGATATTTGTTCGCAAAACTGCGTTGCCCCATCCCCGCACAATGACAATACGGTGAGTGTGTATAGCGTGAGTTCATCGGGCACCCTGGCCGAGCAACCGAATTCTCCTTATGCCGTTGCCGCGGTCAATCCCATCTCGGTGCTCGCGGTCAACACGTACCCGGCTGGGCAGAATTCCGGCGGCCTGTTTGTGTATGTGGGCAATGCGGTCTCGAGTGGTTTGTATCCGTTCGAGGTGTGCACGGCGGTCAACAATACGAATTGCACGCTAGCGCAAGTGCAGGACAACCTGATGTTTCCATTGCGAACGTGTCCCGATATCTCTTGCGATGTACCGCCATTCACGGCGGGGCAGAGCCCGATCGCGATGGTGGTGGATCCGACGAACAAATTTCTCTACGCGGTCGCCGAAGGCTCGAGCCAGGTTTATGGATTTACGATCGACACGGGATCGGGCAAGTTGACCGCGCTAAGTCCCAATCCAAACCTGCCGACCGGATCGCACCCGGTGTCGATGGCGTTTCACCCTACCGTGAACAACACCGGCCAGTTTCTCTACACGTCGAACAGCGGGTCGACGAACATCTCCGGCTTCACGTTAAGCACGACCAGCGGTGTGATGAACGCTTTGCCCAGCCCGACGACCACCACGACCACGCCGAGCGGAATGACGGCCCGGTAAAGCAATCGGGTCATCGGGTGATCGGGTCATCGAATACCTGGGGGGACTTGGGTTTCGATCACCCGATGGCCCGATGGTCAGATCACACGATTTCTTCAGCTGGCGAGCTGCGCTCGCCTGGACAGCCGAGGGCGGCTATCCCTACGTTCAGGTTGGCATCCTCAGAATTAAATAGCCTCCGATGAAACCGAAGACCAGGTCTGGCGACCAGGCGGCCACCGCGGGCGGAAGTTGACTCAAGTTGCCCATTGCTTCGAACAGGCCGGAGATCGTCCAATAGACAACGCCGATGCCGATGGCGGTCGCAACTCCTGCGACTGCGGAGCGCTTGCCGGCGGATAACGCGAAGGGAATGGCGAGGATGGCCATCACCAGCGTGATCAGTGGATAAGCAATCTTCTTTTGCAGTTGCACGCGCAGGCGCACCACGTCAAAGCCGCTCTGCTCCAGATCGTGAATGTAGCGGCGTAGTTCCTCGTAACTCATTTCCGACGATTGTTTGATTTCCTTCTTGAAGTAGGCGGGCGCTTCCGCCAGTTCAGGGTAAGTTGCGACATCGAACTTGCGGTAGTTCTCGATGGCGGCGCCGCTCAGGCTGCGCTCCCATCCCTGTTCGTAAACCCACTTGCCCATGGAGTTGGACCAGTGCGCCCGGTCGGCGGTGATGCGATGCGTGATCTGGAAAGTGTGCGGGTCGAACTGGAACACGGAGACGCCGCCGAAAACATCACGGTCGGGATCGAAGAATTGATAGTAGTAAATGTCAGAGTGCTGGCCGAACATCCACTGGCGCTCGGGGCGCAGATAGGTCTGCGCGGGCTTGCCCTTGATGCGGTTGCGGAGCGCGTCCTGCCGCTTGTTGGTGTAGGGGAGATAAAGCTGGTCCGAGAGGAAGAGCACGCCGGCGACCAGGGTGGAGGCGATCAGCACGGGGACGATGATGCGGTAAAGACTGATGCCGGTGGCCTTGATGGCGGTGATTTCGTTCGACTTCTGCAGCAGGCCGAAGGTCACCAGCACCGCCAGCAACATGCTGAGCGGCGTGGTGTTGTACAGAAAATAAGGCACCACGTTCAACAGATATTCGCCCACGGTGAGCGGCGAAACCTGATTCCGCAAGATGTCGCTCAGCAACTCGAACAGGGTGAACACCAAGAGCAGCATCAGGAAAGCGGCGACGATCATCGTTAAATAAAGTGCGAAGTCGCGCAGCACGTAGTCGTCGAGGATGGTTGGGAAACGAAGATTGAACCAGCGGCGGCGCATGGGCAGCGAGCGAGGGTGGGACGACTCGCCGTTCCGATGCAGCGCTGTCGGACTGAGCATCGACGGCGCATCCGCCGCAGTCTCGGTTCTCCCACTGCGGAACGTCGATGTCGTAAATCTCGATGTCTTGAACCAGGCGCGGAAGCCAGCCAGTTCGATGGGCCGGCGTTCCGATTGCCAGAGCAGAAAAACTCCTCCGGCAAGAAACGCGAGGTCGGCGAGCCAAACCCCGGCGGCTGGGGAAAGGCGTCCTTGCTTCGCGAAAGAGACTCCGATCAAAGAAAGCGAATAGTAGAGGAAGACCAGCAGAATGGTTAGGACAAATCCGCTGGACTTGCCGCCTTTCTTGGAAGACAGGCCGAGTGGGATGCCGACCAGAGCGAGCACGATGCAGGCGGTCGGAAGCGCGAGGCGGCGATGGTATTCGATCAAATGCCAGCGGCGGGTCACCGGATCGCCGGTCTGCGCGCTGCGGAGGAGGTCGGCAAACTTGATCTCGCCGAGTGTTGTCGGTTCATGTTCCTGATTGTTTTGTGTCGCGGGAATCCGTATGGGGATGTCGGTAGTCTGGAAGGTGGAGATCTGATACTGGTCGGGATTCTTGGGATCGGTTTCGTGGGTAGAGCCGTCGGTGAGATGCAAATCGAGAGTGTCAGGCCCCTGGCTGACGAGCAGGCCTTGGCGGGCCAGGCTGATGCGGGGCGCGGCGGGGTCACTCAAATCGGCAAGGAACACGCCTTTCCACAGGGCGCCGCCGGACATAGTCTTGACGTCTTGCACGTAGAGGATGATCTTCGGGAATCCTTCGTAGAACACGCGCGGCTGAACTTCGAAAGAGGCCTGAGAAGACTTAAGGCGGTCCTGCAATTGTCCCAGGGCGGCGAGCGAACGGGGCGCGAGATAGACGCTGTTGCCGAGAGCGAGCAGCCAGGCCACGATCGCGAAGATTGAGATCACACGGAGGAAGGTCCAGACGCCGAGGCCGCTGGCGCGCATGGCCGTGACTTCGCTGTCGGCGGCGAGACGGCTGAGCCCGATGAGAATGCCGACGAGCACGCCCATGGGGATGGTGTAGGTGAGCGCAACGGGGACGGTGTAGAAGAAAATTTCTGCTACGCTGGGCAGTGGAGCGCTGTTGCGGACCACCAGTTCGAGGATGCGGCCGAGGTCGCGGGTGAAGAGAACAAAAGTGAAAACCGCCGCGCCAATCAAGGCGTGGGAGACGACTTCTCCCAGAATGTAGCGGGTGAGGATGCGCATCCGCAAAGGCGTTTTCTCATTGCGAGTCTAGCATGAGAGCGAGCGGCGGTCATCGGGTCATCGGGTGATCGGGTCATCGAAAACCTGAGGCCGCGCGGCTGAACAGGCTGCGGAAAAGTTGAAACATCTTGTAGAGACGCGGCTTGCCGCGTCTCCGGCGGTGGAGGAGACGGGGCAAGCCCCGTCTCTACAGGGCGGTGTTCTATGTTCTCGCAGCGCACGAACTGGCGGCTTGCTCCAAACGCTCTTACGCGCGCGATCGAGGAAGCGCGCGCTTCGGGACAGGCGATTCTGGATCTCACGGTTTCGAACCCGACCGAAGCCGGCATCCGTCCCGACCCGGAAATCGTGCTGGCGGCGTTGGCGAATCCTGAAGCGATGCGTTACGACCCTCAGCCCCGGGGCCTGCTGGAGGCGCGACGGGCCGTGTGCCGCTACTATCGCGAGTCACATGAAGTTTTTCATCTCGATCCCGAGCGCTTGCTTCTGACCACCAGCACCAGCGAAGCCTACTCGTATGCATTTCGTCTGCTGTGCAATCCCGGGGAAGAGATTCTTGTGCCGAAGCCGAGTTACCCCTTATTCGAGTTTCTCGCTGATCTCGCGGACGTGAAACTGGTTCCGTATCCACTTCTCTATGATCACGGCTGGCAAATCGATTTCGATTCGCTCTACAAGGCGGCCACGCCGCAGTCGCGGGCCGTGATTCTGGTGCATCCCAACAATCCGACCGGATCTTACGTGTCGGTTGCGGAAACCTCGGCGCTCAACGCTTTCTGTCGCGACTACGGGTTGGCGCTGATTGTGGATGAAGTCTTCCTCGATTATGCGCACGACGGGGCGCTGCGCGATAGTTTCGTGACTAACTCCGACGCGCTCACGTTCACGCTGAGCGGCATTTCCAAGATTTCCGCGCTTCCGCAGATGAAACTTGCCTGGGTGGCTGCGAGCGGCCCAAAAGAAGCTGTGGCTGAAGCAGGAGCGCGGCTCGAAATCATTGCCGATACCTATCTCTCGATGAACACGCCCGTGCAACTGGCGGCGCCGGTGCTGCTCGATCAGCGCAAACAGATCCAGCCCATTCTTCTCGACCGCTTGCGCGTGAATCTCGCGGAACTCGATGTCCGACTCGCAGCCAGTCCCGCATGCGTTCGGCTGCAGGTCGAGGGCGGATGGTACGTCGTGCTGCGGGTGCCCGCGCTGGGAACGGACGAAGATCTGGCCATCGACATCTTGCGAAAGATGGGTGTCATCGTGCATCCCGGACATTTTTACGATTTTGCGGGCGAAGGCCATCTCGTGCTGAGTTTGATCAGCGACCCCGGGGCGTTTCGAGAAGGGGTGGCGCGGCTGTTGCAGTGCATTGGAGCCTAGAGCTTAGCGCCGGTTGAGCGTTGTTGGTGAAATGGCGATGTTACGAAACCGTAATCGTGTGCGCTCGCAAGGTCGGCGACGCTCAAGCAACTCCTGAAACGAGCACTTCGTCAAAGCGTGTCCCTTGCCTGTCGTGCGTGAGTTTCACGTTGGTGAAGCCGGCCTGCTGCATGAATAACGGAACTTCTGGAGGAGAGAAGAGACGAAACCCATGTTGAGTGAACGAAGCGCGCTCCATATTCTCGCGCGAGCGGAGGGCGATGACGGTCAGACCTCCGGGCTTGAGCACTCGCCGGATTTCCTCGAAGCCCTGCACCGTATCGGGCCAGAAGTAGATCGTATTGATGGTGAATACACGGTCGAAGGTCGCAGAGGCGAAGGGGAGGGCAGCGATATCTCCGAGTTGCACGCGGAGACGTCCGTTCGCAATCTCATGCCGGAAGCGGCGTTCGGCTTCTCGGACCATTTCTGGTGAGAAATCCACGCCGGTGACAACTCCTGTAATGAGGCGCTTGGAAACGAGCGCGAGTGCGGCTCTTCCGCCGAAGCCAATCTCCTCTCACCTCACAGGTTTGGGAGATGTTAGCAGTGCAAAGGAACTCCGACAACGACACCGCGCTAATGGCCGAGTACTCTTCCTTTGCTGAGCTTGCGGATTACTGATCGAACCGGGGATTACACCAACGGAAAAATGGCTGTGTGCGGTTTGGGAGCAGTGACTTCATCCTCGGGCCTAAGCATATACTTGGGCTGCTGTCGGAAAGGATCAATCGTATGAATCGCAAAAGCCTTTTACTTACCGTGATCTTGACTCTGGCCTCTGTGGCGTGGGCGCAGACGCCGAGCGCGCCGCCATCGGCGACTCCCTCCAAGGGCGGGACCGGCCAGATGGACATGAAGCACCACGACAAGATGATGGAAATGGACAAACAGCACATGGGGGCCATGAAGGCCGACGTGGACAAGATGAAGGCGTCTCTCGACCAACTGAAGGCCAACGTGGCTAAGATTGGCGATTCCGCGGAGAAGGCGCGCTGGCAAGCCAACGTCGATATGTGGACCGTGATGGTTGGCCACATGGAACACATGATGAAGCACATGGACGCCATGGGTTCCGGGGGCATGATGGGTCCCGGCACGATGCACCACGGCGATATGGGGGCCCCGCCTCCGCCTCCGCCAAGCGAACCGAAACCGCAGTAGGGTCGTGTTGCGGTGGGTTTGAAATCCTCTAGCTGCCAGCGGCTGCTCTAGTTCTTCGAGCACCACGGAGTAGCCGCTCACCATGCAGAGCAGTTGCAATAGCGATCGCCAAATCCTTGTTCGTGTTATCCTTCTCGCCGTTTCCCCTGCATGGAGAATTCATGTCGATCACCCGTCGTGGATTTCTGGAGTCGGCCGTAGCCGCTTCGCTGGCCACCGGCTTAAGCGCACAGAACAACGGTACTAAGGATGAAAGCCCGCACCCTGGCAAGCGGCCGATCATTATCTGTGCTCACAATGGCGTGAAATATCTCGACGACGCGTTCGCTTTCCTGAAAAACGGCGGCGACACGCTGGACGCCGCTCTCCGCGTGGTCAAGGGACCGGAGGACGATCCGAACGACGATAGCGTCGGACTGGGCGGCCTTCCCAACGAAGAGGGCGTGGTCGAACTCGATGCCTGCTGCATGCATGGGCCTACGCGCCGCGCGGGGTCGGTGGGCGGCGTCCGCAACATCAAGAATGTTTCGCTGGTGGCCAAAGCCGTCATGGAGCACACCGGCCACGTCATGCTGGTGGGCGAAGGCGCCGAACGATTCGCGGTTGCCATGGGCTTCCCTCGCGAAAACTTGCTCACCGAACGCTCGCGAAAAATCTGGCTGCTTTGGAAGGAGCAGCACTCGACCGACGACTGGTGGGGACCCGGGTTGGCTGACCCGCAATGGAAGCCGCCGGCGTTACCGTCCACGACACCGTCAACGACGCCACCAACGACATCGCCGCAAAGTGAACTTTGGGAACAGCGCATCCAGCGCCTGGAGGAACGCGCCGCCGAGTTGGGCATCGAACCGGAATTCCGAGCGGCCGCCATCCGGCGCGTNNTCGGCGGGCGCCACCGGCAGCGGGGAAGAGAACATCAAGGTTGCCGGAGCGCACACCATCGTCGAGAACATGCGGCGCGGCATGTCGCCGCTCGAAGCGGGCATGGATGCCCTCAAGCGCATCGCCCGCAACTACAACGGCGACATGAACAAGCTCCAGTTCATCGATATGGCCTACTACATCTTGCGCAAGGACGGCGCCTACGCCGGCGTGTCTCTGTGGAGCGGCTATTCGGAGAAGCCGCACACGATCGCGGTCCACGACGGCACGCGGCGCTCCGAGGTTACGGTTTCGTTGTTCAAGGGCGTCTCGCACGAGTTTCCGCCGTTTCCGGTGGCGATGCCGAAGGAATTAACGGAGGATTCCGTCTACGTCAAATAGGGTGCCGTTCCGGAAGTTCATGGGATGAGTCGGGCGCCGTTTTTGCGAACATGTTCCCTCCAGGACTGAACAGTCTGCAGGGAAGGTTTTGACTTTGTTTGCTTGCGCTTCAACAGAGAATCTAAAGCCGGTGCTGGAAATAGGCGGTGACCGCAGCGCTGAAGCGCTGCGCCACCCAAAAGCAAGTGCAGCGTCGGTACAGCCATAAATAGGCCGTGAAATAGGAAAGGCAAAGCCTGCGCAAAGGCCGCTTTTACCTCTTCCCAGCGGGTGTACAATCGTCTTGTTAGGACCGCAGCTTCATGGGGCTGTTGCCCGCGTTCGAGGCTCGAAAATGAACGTTCACGTCAGCTACAAGGTCCACAAAACTCCCGACATCGAAAAAGAAATCAGCCACCAGATCGAGAAAATCCAGAAGCGTCTTCATGTCTTCCGGCCTGAACTGGTGCATCTGAAAGCCGTCATCGATCAGAATTCTGCGCGCGAGGGCACGCTCGTTTCCGTGAATTTGCGCTTGCCCTCGGGCCAATTGACCGCCGAGGCGAAAGCTCCCAGCCCCACCGCGGCCATCAAGGCGGCCTTCGACGAACTCATTCAGCAGATTGGCCGGCACAAGGAACTGCTCCGTTCCAGCCACAAATGGCGGCGCTGGCGCGGAGGTCCGCAGGAATCTCCCGAGCCCGGCGTTCCCTTCGAGCAGACGCTGGCGGCGGTTCTGCCGCCCACCATTTCCGCCGACGACATCGGCTCCTATGTGAATGCGAATCTTGGCCGCCTGGAACGTTTCGTGGACCGCGAACTCTACTTCCGCCGCGCCGACGAGGAAATCCTGGAGGACGGTCTCTCCACTTCCGAGGTGGTGAACGAAGTGATTGCCCGCGCCCTCGGCGATCGTGAGCGTCCGGAGAAATTGACGCTGGAACCGTGGCTTTATCACCTTGCCCTCGAAGCCATGAATGAGATGACGGCGCGCCTGCAGGAACTGGAGTCTCCCGACGCTCTGCGTCTCGAAGCCAGCCGCCGCCGGCAGAATGTGGAAGCCTCCGACGAAGCCGGATTGCAATTCCATCAGCCGGACGAGGGCTGGACGCGCGAAAGCACGATTCCCGATCGCCGCGTGTCCACTCCCGAACAGGCCGCCTACTCCGACGAAATGATGGCCCTGGTGCAAGCGGCGCTCCGCGGCGCCAGCCGCACCGACCGCGAAGCTTTCCTGCTCTACGGTCTCGAGGGCTTTTCCCTCAACGAAATTGCCGCCATCACCGGCCGGCATGTGGAGGCCGTGCGAGAGAGCGTGCAACGGGCGCGCGACTGCGTGCGCAACGCACCCGCTATCGCCAGCGAATTCCACCAGGAACTCTTAGTCAAAACTCGAACCTAAACTTTCAGTACCAGCATCTCAGTATTTATCTCAGTATTTAAGGAGAGTCGAGATGATGACCCAGGACGAAATCCGTGAGTTGGCAGCTTTTCAAGCAGACGAAAGCAAGGGGGCGTGTGCCCTGAGTTTTTATTTTCAACCCGATCCTCCGCAGGATCGTTCTCATCGCCGCGAGGCCATCGTGGCCAAAGATGTCGTGAAGCAGGCCCTGAAAAGCGCGGTCGCGAGCGGCAAGAATGGATCGGTACACGCCGACCTGGATCGCGTGCTCGACCTGGCCACGAACCTGCGCGGCAACGCGCGGGGGAAGGCGGTCTTTGCCTGCTCCGCGCACAATTTCTGGAAGGAGTACGAACTGCCGCCGCGTCTTGGAGCCACGCAAATTTTTCTCCAGCCTCGCTTTCAGTTGAAGCCGCTGGCGGCTTTGCTGGGCGCGCAACCCGCGCTTTGCGTCGCCATGGTCGACCGCCAACGCGCCCGGGTCTTCGACCTTCGCCTGGATGACTTGCACGAACGCGGAGCCATCGTCCACATGCTCTCGCGCAACGCCGCCAGCTACGGTTACAACGGGTACGAAGGCGGCCATGCGGAACGGCGCGTGTCCGAGGAAGCGCTCCAACATTTCAAGGCGGTTGCAGAGCGCTTGCGGACCGACTTCGAAAAAGGTATCTGGGAGCGGCTCATCGTCGGTTGCCAGGATGCCACCTGGCCCGAGTTCGAGTCCCACCTCCACCCGTATGTGAAGCAGCGCCTGATTGGCCGATTCTCCGCCGACGTTGCCAGCGTCGCGAATGATGAGATTCGCGAGCACGCCGGCGCTGTCCTGAATCGCTGGGTCACGGAGCGCGCTTCCACCAAGGCCAACGAAGCGGTGGATTTCGCCAAGTCCAACGGACGCGGTGTTACCGGACTGCGCCGCGTGCTGCGAGCCCTGGAAACCGGGGAAGTGCAGACCATTTTTCTCGCCGACGACTATTCGGCTCGAGCGGTTGAGTGTCCTAACTGCGGCCACCTCGACGCCCATCTGGTGACGTCGTGCGTTGCTTGCGGAGGCCTCACTCGCGAACTCAACGACGTTTCGGACGCCATCATTCCCATCGCCATCCGTCGCGACATCGAATTGCTCTACCTCAAGGAACATGCCGATCTGGATCGCGCCGGCAGTATCGCGGCGCTGCTCCGCTTCCGCTCCGATCAGAGGACGGGGCAGATCGCGGTGGCATCGTAGGGGGCAAGTCAGAAGGCAAAAGGAAGATTGAAGAAGTAGAACATTTAATCCCAGCGAAATAGGTGAAATAAGGGAGATTTAACTTCTTCAATCTGACTTTTGACTTCTGACTTCTCTTTTTCTGAGCGACAATTGGAGTGCATGATCCACAAGATCCTTCCCGTAGGCCCGCTGCAATGTAACTGCTCCATCATCGGCGATGAGACCACGCACGAAGCCATGGTCATCGATCCGGGCGACGATATTGAGGACGTTCTCGCCATCGTCCGTCAGTACAAGCTGGATGTGAAGCAGATCGTCATTACCCACGCCCACATCGATCACGTGGGCGGAGCGATGAAACTGCGGGCGCAAACGGGCGCGCCCATCCTGCTCAATCAGAATGACTACGCGCTGCTGAAGATGCTCGATGTGCAGGCTTCGTGGCTCGGCATGGCCGCGCCGGGCAAGGTTGCCATCGAAGCGAGCATCGGAGACGGCGACGCGCTGCAGACGGGAGATTTGACGGCGAACGTGCTCCACACTCCCGGCCACACCGAGGGCAGCGTTTGTCTCTATTTTCCCGCGGAAAAGTTACTGATTGCCGGCGACACGCTGTTCGCCCGCAGCATTGGACGCACCGATCTCCCCGGAGGATCGTTCGAGAAGATCATGCGCTCGCTGCACGACCGCGTGTTGACTCTGCCCGATGAGACTGTCGTAGTTCCAGGACATGGCCCCCGAACGACCATCGGCGAGGAAAGGGAAGAGAACCCCTTCCTGAAGGCGGGGTCTTAGGTCGCAGGTGTTAGGTCTCAGGAAGAACAGAATCGTGCGGGCGCTGGTGTTGCGCGACTGGACCCATGGTCGGCAAGCAGTTCCTGAGACCTAAGACCTGAGACCTTTATTTTTGTGGCGCCTGGTTCTGCGGAACGGTGGGCGGAGCGGAAGGCGCGACCGGAATCGCGGGCTGCGACTTGGTCTGCGACGGCTTCACTCCCGAAAGTACGGAGGTCGGCCCGGTTCGGCGTGCTGCAAAAATCGAAAGCGTGATCGACGTGAGCATGAAGATGATCGCAGACCAAGTGGTCGCGCGGGAAAGAACCGAAGCCGCGCCTCGCGGGCCAAACGCCGTCTGGCTGCCCTGTCCGCCAAAAGCCGCGGCCAAGTCGCCGCTCTTTCCGCTCTGGAGCAAAACGACTGCAATCAGAAAAAAGCAAACGATAACGTGAATCAGTGTGATCAAAATGGTCATTGCAAAAAGCGCTCCGTCGGGGCCGCGGCCCGTTTTCACATTCCGGTGGAATCAATATGCTGGTGCGGAAGGGGGGATTCTATTGCCGCCTCACCCGCAACTATCGTATATTCTTATGTTTGCCGATTATAGCCGGTGTTTATGCGGGTTGCAAGTCTTAGTCTTGTCCAATACAAGA
>PKXK01000079.1 GCA_003132325.1 Acidobacteriaceae bacterium | reverse complement strand
CGACCACGGATGCCGGGGCGGCTGGTCTCCATTCCACTCAAAGGGCTCGTTGACAAATACGCATTTCGGCATCGACCTGGAATTGTCCAGCTTCGAGATAACCAAGTCTTTCCCGGGCGCCGATGAGTCGTATCCACGCGCCGCAGCAAAATCCCAGGGGGGCAGCTGCGAAATCGCGGTAGCTGCGGGATCGAGGAGAAGCCGATTGAAATTGAAACGATGGCCTGCGCTGGGTTGGTAAGGGCCATCTACGCGGTAAGCGTAGAGTTGACCGGGACGGATCCCCTCCACCCAAACATGCCATACGTCGCCCGTGCGATTGCGCGCTGAATCCAGATCGATTGCCCGGGCGGGCGCTGCGTCTTCGGGATGGTCAAACAACTCCAGTTGAACGCGGTTGGCGTAGCGGCTGAAGATGGCGAAATTGACTCCTCCTCCGCTATCCTGGATTCCCAAAGGCAGAGGAGAGCCCGCCCGAACGTCAGCGTGCTCGGAGATCTCCGAGATGTAATCGTGCAACTCGCGTTGGGACGTTTTCATCATCGTTGCCACAGTATGCGAGCGTCTTCGAGTGGGATGGCAACGCCGTCGCGGTGCGGCGTCACTCGCGCCGTATAGTCTCCCGCTGGACGTGCAGCGGGTACCGTCGCCTGGTAGACGCAGCCCTCGGGCGTGCCAGGAAGCAGGCGCGCCCATTTCATTTCCTGCAGTACAGGAACGCCGCGGTTGCTTCCGTCCGCATAAAGCTCAATCCGCACCGCACTCGGGTCGAGATCGTTCAGAAAGATTTCGACTTCAAACACGTGGTGGTTGGCGTTGGTTTCGACCCGCAAGTCTCCGAAACGCAACGAGCCCCACTCCCGATCTACCGCATGCTGCCAATCGACCACTTGTCCGCCGATCGCGCCTTTGTTCGCTGCGCGGTCACCATAGGCGGTCGCAGCTGGAAGGTAGTGTTGCTCGATGTATTCGCGGACGGCGCGGTCGGCGGAGAAGCGCGGCGTCAATTGCGCCATGCTCTCCCGCATGCGCTTGACCCATGCGGTGGGAATGCCGCTCTGGTCTCGAGTGTAAAACTCCGGGATTACCTCCCGTTCGAGCAGATTGTAGAGCGCGTCGGCTTCGGCAGCGTCCCAAGCGGGATCGTCGCCGTGCTCCTGGCCGTCTCCTAGCGCCCACCCCACTTCAGGCGTGTAGGCTTCCGCCCACCAGCCATCCAACTCCGATAAATTGAGGCCTCCGTTGACGAGTACTTTCATCCCGCTCGTGCCGCAAGCCTCCCAGGGCCGGCGTGGTGTGTTGATCCAGACATCTACCCCTTGCACCAGGTTCTCGGTCAGCAGCATGTCGTAATCGCTCAGGAAGATCACATGAGGGCGGGTCTCTGGCCGGCGGATGAAATTTATCCATTCATGGATCAAGGCTTGCCCCGCGCGGTCCTCCGGATGGGCCTTGCCCGCGATGATGAGTTGCACCGGGCGCTCGGAATTCGTCAATAGACGAAGCAGTCGCTGCGGGTCGTGCAGCAGCAGGTTCGGTCGCTTATAGGTCGCGAAGCGCCGCGCAAAGCCCAGTGTCAATGCGTCGGGATCAAATAAATGCTTTGCCTCGTCAACCGCCTCAGGCGTCGCGCCGGAGCCAGCCAGTTCGCGGGAGAGTCGTCCGCGAGCGTATTCCACAAGAGACTTGGTAGCGTCAGTCCGAAATTTCCAGAGCGTGGTGTCGGAGATGCGGCGAATGTCCTGCTCCAGGTTTTCTGTCGTCCCGAGCCAACGCCCCTTGCCGCAGGCTCCTGTCCACAAATCGTCGGCCGGAGCCGAGTCCCAGGTTGGCATATGGACCCCGTTGGTCACGTGTCCGATGGGGACTTCTTCCTCCGGCCAGTGCGGGAACAGGGGCAGAAAGATGTGCCGGGTCACCTTCCCGTGCAAGCGACTCACACCGCTCACCGCCCCGCTCCCGCGGACCGCCAGATAGGCCATGTTGAAACTCTCCGACGAGTCGTTCGAATTCTGGCGGCCAAGCGCCAGCAGATCGTGGAGCGTTATGCCGAGCCTTTGCTGGGCATAACGACCCACATATTGCTCGATCAGATCCGGGGCGAAACGGTCGAAACCCGCAGCCACTGCCGTGTGGGTCGTGAAGAGATTGCCGACTCGAGTCGCGGCCAGTGCCACTTCGAAGGGCTGCCCGGTTTCTTCCATGAAATTGCGGGCACGCTCCAACACGGCGAAGGCCGCATGCCCTTCATTCAAGTGACAGACTTCCGGTTTGAGGCCGAGTGCGCGGAGCAACCGCCATCCGCCGATCCCGAGCATCAGTTCTTGCTTCAGGCGTAGCTCCGGGCCACCGCCATACAGCTCGCTGGTAATCCCGCGATGTGCGGGAAAGTTCGCGGCGTCATTGCTGTCCAGCAGGTAAAGCTTCACTCTGCCGACCTGCACCTGCCAGGCACGCAGCCAGACCGAGTATCCAGGCAGCGCGATCTCCAACCGCAACCACTCCCCGTTCGCCTGGCGCAAAGGTGTGATCGGCAATTGGCCGGGATCGTTGTAGGGGTAAAGAGCCTGCTGCTCTCCGTTCTTGTCGATCACCTGGCGAAAATAGCCGTGCTGGTAGAGCAGCCCCACGCCGATCACGGGAACTCCCAGATGG
>PKXK01000249.1 GCA_003132325.1 Acidobacteriaceae bacterium | reverse complement strand
TCGTGGCCGGCATCAAGACCAATATTTCTCTTTTTCGGCGCATCCTGCGCGACGCCGATTTTCAGGCCGGAAAACTCGACACCGGATACCTCGATCGCCTGCTCGCGAAGAACAACCAATCTGCCCTGTCGAGCGGGCCGGGGTTGAAACCCGGGGCGGTCGACGAGACCACGATCGCCGCGATTGCCGCCGGAATGTTTGCCGTGCTCGACCCGGCCTCGCCCGTCGGCAAGAATGGGAACGGGGGCGGAGCAGGTTCAGGTTCGGCGGCATCGGGCGTGTCCAACTGGAAACAGAAAGGGCGGTCGGAAGCGCTGCGCTGATCTGGCAGTTCGTGGCGCACGTGAGATTGGTAACAGGGCATGCCTTCAGGCATGCCGCACGGGCATGAGCAACAACGCGTTTGCAGGCGCTGGGTTTCGAAATTTGAGTTTCAGCACAGGCTCTTCATGGTTTATGAAATCATCATAGAAGGCAAACCCCACCGGCTGGAGCTGGCAAGGGCCGCCGCCGGTTGGGAGTGTCGCTTCGACGGGCAATCCGTCCCCATCGACGCGGTCATCCCGCGCCGCGACGTTTTGTCGCTGTTAGTCAATGGCCACGCCTACGAAATCAAGCGCGAGCAGACCGCCACCGATCTCCACGTATGGGTGGGCAGTACACGCTTCGCGGTTGAGTTGCGCGATCCGCGTTCTTTGCGTTCGCGCCAGAAAGCTGGGGGGGACGAAAAAGGCCCGAAAAAAATTTTTGCCCCCATGCCCGGCCGCGTGGTGCGCCTGCTGGTCGCGGAAAATTCCGAAGTCGAAGCCGGGCAGGGCGTCGTCGTGGTCGAGGCCATGAAGATGCAAAACGAAATCAAGTCGCCCAAAAAGGGAGTCGTAAAGAAAATATCGGTGATCCCAGGCGCGGCCGTAAACCCCGGCGACGTGCTGGCCATCGTGGAATGAAGAGGCTTTACCCTACCGCCCCAGCACCTCCGTCATCTCAAACCTTTCACTGCCCGCGAGTACCCTAGAAGGGCGGAGGTGCCTTCGTGAAGCTGCGCCGCATTATTAGTTTTGCAACCCTGGCAATTTCGATTTTCACGCTCGTGCTGGTGTTAAAGCGGCCGGCGCCGGTTGCGTCCGTGCTTGCGCCAGCTGCGGCTGCTGCCAATGCGCAGTCTTTCCAGGAGAAGGTGAACCGGCTCGCGGAGCCCAGGGCGCCCGGTGAAGGGGAGAGCGAAGTGCGCATAAATTCCGGCGAATTGTCGGCTGGGTTCGCGCAAGCTGCTGGACTGGCGCCGCCGACTGCGTCCGCGAACGATTCCACCGGCGCACCGGCCGCAAGCCCTGCGATGGAGTTTCCAGGCGCGGTTCCCAATATCAAGGATTACCAAGTCTCCGTGGATGGAGACATTGTGCGTGGACAATTTCTCACCCAGATCGCGGGCAAAGACGTCTACCTCACGCTGGCCGGACATCTCGGCTCGAAAGACGGTTACGCCACTTTCAATGCCACCGAGGTCAAAATCGGCGATCTCTCCGTGCCGGCATCGCTGGTCAACGAAGTATTGCAGAAAAAACTTGCCGAACAACGCGATCAGCTCAAGCTGCCCGATAACGTCAAAGATCTGAAAGTTGAAAACGGCGAACTGGTGTTCATGGAAAAATAGCGGCTACGAGTGAACCGATGTGGTTTTGATCGCAGGTCTTTGATCGCAGATCGCGGCCCCAACCCGGCAACGGGAACTTAACGAAACCCTGATTCAGTAACATCGAAAACCTTTTAACCACAGGGTACCCTTCGGCTTCGCTCAGGGCAGGCTCGGGGGTGCACGGAGGACCCCGGGAACTTAATCAGACTTTCTTTACGCGAATGCGACCTCCCTGCAAAAAATGCCACCACCAAAATCTTCGACGTGTAAAGCAAAATTTGCCCAGCCTTGTACACCATGGTTTGCTTGCAACAGAGTCTTCTAATCTCCATCTAATCTGTTTCTAACTGGATCGGCTTCAAATCAAACGTATGACGAGTTACCCGGTCCCGCCCAACTATGCCGACCGCATCCTGGTGGCCAGCCCCAGCCACGTGGTGCGCCAGCGCGTTCTCGAAAGTCTACGTTCTCCGGTCCGCCGCGTCGCACAGGCCAGCGGAGGCGCCGAAGCCCTGGTCCAGTTGGAGAGCGGCTCGTGGCAGGTACTCTTTCTTGATCGCCGCCTGCCCGACCTTGATTCCGAGGAATTGAGCCAAACCGTCCGCCAGCGCTTTCCCGGAATCGAAGTCGTGCTGCTCGATCCGGAAAATGACGCCGCACCCGTGGCCGCGGAAGAGAAGACCAACGCTCTTCCGGAAATGTGGCCCGCTCCCCAGGGGGACAGCAAGAACGACAACAGCAAGAACAAAAACCATAGCGAAGCCGAGCTTCTGCCCGCCGACCGCGCCCCGCAGTCCATTCTCGAAGATCCTTTGCCCGGAATGATCGGGAACTCGCGCATCATGCAACCCGTGTATCATCTGGCGCGTCTGCTGGCGCCGCGCACCACCACCGTCCTGATCACCGGCCCGACCGGCAGCGGCAAGGAGGTCGTCGCCCGCGCCCTTCATCACTTGAGCCCGCGCGCTGGGCGCGCGTTCACGGTGGTCAATTGTGCCGCCATCCCGGAGACTTTGCTCGAAGCCGAACTGTTCGGATACGCCCGCGGCGCTTTCACCGGAGCCATGCAATCCTACGCGGGAAGAATCCAGGCGGCGCAGGGAGGCACGCTGTTCCTCGACGAAATCGGCGAGATGCCGCTAAGCCTCCAGCCCAAGCTGCTCCGCTTCCTGGAGCAGAAAGAATTGCAGCGCCTGGGCAGCGCGGAAGTCGTGCGCGTGGATGCCCGCGTCGTTTCCGCCACCAACGCGCACCTGTTGTCCCTGGTTCGCGAGGGAAAGTTTCGCGAAGATTTGTACTACCGGCTTTCGGCCTTCCCCATTGAAATTCCGCTCTTGCGCGACCGGACCGAAGACATTCGGCCACTGGCCGCGCACTTTCTCGAAAAATATGCTTCCCGCCCGCCTGCGCCGGAATTGTCCGCCGAGGCGCTCGAACTGCTGAAAACACAGCCCTGGGCTGGGAACATTCGCGAACTGCAAAACGTGATCGAACGCGCTCTGATCCTCTCGGAAGAGCAACCGGTGATTCGCCCCGAGCACCTGTGGCTGGCGGAGGCAAGCCTTGGCAACTCTCACTAGAGCTCGTGTGGGGACGGGCGCTTGACGTGTCTTCGGCGGAGACGCGGCAAGCCGCGTCTCTACTGGAAAGCAAATGCACTTCTTCGGTAACCTGCTCCGCCGCGCAATAGGCCGTCTTCCTCCGCGCCCCGCATAAGCGCGTTCTAAGGCAATTTCTGCCGGGCTGGCAGCGCCGTTGCAGGGTGATCTGCATGTCCACCTCTTTTCCAATCCCACGCGATCCGGCACGCGATCCGGAGCATCCGCTGGCCCGCGCCTTTGCCTCATTCACCGAGGCGGCGGGTTCGCTCGAACGCACTTATGGGCAACTGCAGGGGCAGGTGGCTCATCTCCGCCAGGAACTCGAAGTCACGAACCGCGACCTGGCGGCCAGTGTCGAAGAAAACCGCCGCATCCGCGAACGCCAGCGGCGCATTCTGGAAGGCTTGCCGTGCGGCGTTCTGGTAATCGAAGCGGGAGCTCGGATTTCGGCTCTCAACCCGGAAACGGCGCGGCTGCTCGGGGGCAGCTTCGAATCGGCCGACGCGTTGCCCGCCGCGCTCCGGACGGCGCTCGACCGGGCTCGCCAGACGGGCGAAGAATCGGAATTGCCCCTCTCCTGGTTGGACTCTTGTTCTTCGAATCCATCCCCTTCGAATCCGTCCCATCCCATCTGGGTTGCCATCCGCCACGCCTGGCTGGAGCAGAGTCAAAGTCCGGCTCATGCCACTTCCGTCTTTATCCTGCGCGACGTGAGTGAGGCGAAAAAACTCGAACAAGACCGCGAGCATCTCCGGCGGCAGCAGGCCCTGGTCGAAATGTCGGCGCTGCTGGCGCATGAAATCCGCAACCCGCTGGGCAGCCTCGAACTCTTCGCCGGACTCCTGGCCGAGGCGAATCTGGAAGGCGAAAGCCACCCCTGGATCGAACACGTGCAGGCGGGCCTCCGCACGCTTTCGTCTACCGTCAACAACGTGCTGCACCTGCACAACACGCCCCAGCCCGAACTCGCCCCCACCGACCTGGGCCAGCTTCTCGACTGGGCCTACGATTTTCTGTTGCCGCTGGCCAGGCAGGCGCGGGTCGAAATGCAGCTGATTAACGGCCTCCGTGGCGTCGCCATACCGGCGGACCGGCATCGCCTCGAACAGGTATTGCTCAACCTGGCGCTCAACGCGTTTCGCTTCATGCCGGGCGGTGGATGGCTCTCGATTCGGGGAAGCGACGGTGGCGGCGACAATCTCGAAATTATGGTGCGCGACACCGGGCCGGGCATTGCGGCGGACGACCTGCCGCGCATCTTTGATGTGGGATTCAGCACCCGCGCCGGCAGCTCAGGACTCGGACTCGCCGTCTGCCATCGCATCCTCGAACAACACGGCGGCTCGATCGAGGCTGAGAGCCGCCCCGGTTACGGCGCCACCTTCCGGCTCCGGCTTCCCCGCAGCGGGACGACGGCCGCGGAGGGAGTTGCAAGTCCGTCCCCAGATACGCGCGCGGATTCGCCCGAACTTGCCGCCGAACCTGCCGCCGGCTCCGGAGCCGGGCGATGAAGCGGCTCCTCATCGCCGACGACGATGCCGGCATGCGCGCCGCTCTGGAAGACCGCTTTCAGCGCCGCGGATGGCTGGTCGATGTGGCCGGTCGCGCGTCTCCGCACTCGGCCGTCCCTGGCAAGCGCAGTTCGGCGGGGCTACGGCAAGAATCCGCGGCCCTGCTCTGAGTTTTTTCATGAGAGCGCTCTTAGAAGAGCCGGTTGCGGCAGCTTGCCGATTTCTTCCGCGCCAGGGCTAGCCTCCAATCCCCGCATCCCACCGCGCTTCCTTCCATCGCCCTTTGGGTGGACTGGAAGTGAACCCCGGCATCCGGCTTGCAAACATCGGCAATATGCCGGATGTGCAGGTAAGTCCCGCGCCCATTCCTAAGAGCGCGGCCAAACATAATAAGGGCTGGCTGGCCGTGGTGCTTGTTCTGGGGCTGGGCGCGGCAGGCATCGTGGTCTGGGTCAACCGGCAGTCATCGGCCAGCGCCGAAGGCGCTGCGGAATCCACCCTCGCTCTTGAGACCTTTGTCGTCAATCTGACCGGCTCCGGCCAGCGCGCGTACCTGCGGGTTGGAATCACGCTTGGCCTGGCGCACCCACTCCCCCGCAATCAACCGGAGGCGGTGCCCACGGCGCTGGTGCGCGACACCATCCTCTCCGTACTCGCCACGGCCCCGCCCGAAGAACTGCTCAAGCGGGAAGGCAAGCGCCAGCTGAAAGAAGAACTTCTGAAAGCACTGCAGGAACGGCTGGTCAGCCTGGTGGACGCGCAGCAAGGCGGACAACTCCTCGCCCGCGTCAAAGCGCTACGCAGTTCGCTCGCCGTGCAACTGGGCTTCATCGTTCCGCCGATTCATATCACCGACAACGTCCGCCTCAAGCCGCGCGAATATGTCATTTCCCTGCGCGGCGTTGAAATCGCGCGCTGGGAAATGCTGGCGGATCAGGTCCTCGCCATCAGTTCCGAAGTTACCCCGCCCGCGCTGGCCGGAACCCCCACCCGGGAGCCCGCTTTCGGCGTCGCCGCTCTCTGGATTTCGCCCGCCCTCGAGTCCCAGACCCTGACCTCCGGCTATGCCGTCGTCGACCAGACTTCCGTGCTCTCCACCCACCTCGCCGAAGTCATCCGTCAGCACGCCTACGAACTGCTGACCCGCCAGGAAAGCAAGCGCCTGCTCGACCGCCTCAGCGAGAGCCATCCCAAGCTGGTCGAAGAACTCGTTCCCAAAATCCTCAGCCTCGGCGAAGTGCAAAAAGTCTTGCAACAACTCCTGCGCGAGCAGGTTTCGGTGCGCGACCTCTCCACCATCCTCGAGACCCTGCTCGACGCTTCCGCCACCAGCAAACATCCCGTGCTGCTGGTCGAGGCCGCCCGCCAGGCGCTGGGTCGTGCCCTGGTGCGTCCGCTGCTCTCGGACGACGGCGGCCTGCGCGTGCTCACGCTCGATCACAATATTGAAGAGGAACTCAGCCGCGCCTTCAGCCCGCAGGCGCCGCCCGCAACCAGTACCGGATTGCAGCCCTCGTTCGTCCGCCGCATTCTCGATGGCTTGCGTCAGCTGGCCGGAGATCAGGTCGCGCAGACCGCGCCCATCCTGCTCTGCTCCACCCCCGCGCGCTTTCATCTGCGGCGATTGCTCGAACCCTTTCTCCCCAAAGTGGTCGTGCTCTCTCCCTTGGAAATTCCTCCCATGGTTACCGTGCAGTCGCTGGGGGTGGTGCGATGAAAGGTGCGATGAAAGGGGGGCGCAGAAGACGTCGCTGACCCTCCGTGTAAGTCGTTGGTCATTAGTTGTCGGTCGTTCGGTGTATAGGATGCGAACGACGAGTTGGGGCTAACGACCAACGACTAACGACTAACGAAAAATGACGAATTTAACGAAAGCAGGCCACTTCATGACCAATCATGCCGCCGAAGCCTATCGCAGCGTCCAGACCGACGTCGAACGCGAGCGCGTTCTCATGGAACAGCTTCCCCAAGTCCGCTACATTGCCCGCCGCATTCACGCGCGGCTGCCCCGCCACGTTCCCTTCGAGGACCTGGTGCACGCCGGCGTCCTCGGACTGATCGACGCCCTCAACAAGTTCGATCTGTCCAAGCATGTGCAGTTCAGTTCTTACGCCAAGTTCCGTATCCGCGGCGCCATTCTCGACAGTCTTCGGGAGCTCGATTGGAGCCCGCGCGAATTGCGCCGCAAAGGCCGCCTGGTCGATTCCACCTACTGCCAGCTTTCCGGCAAGCTCGGACGCGCGCCCACCGAAAATGAAATCGTCCAGGAGATGGGCATCGGTTTGGGCGAGTTGCAATCCCTGCTCGCCGAGCTCGATGGTCTCGAACTCGGCAGCCTGCGTGTTGAGTCTTACCGCGACGGCAAAGAAGCAGATCTCACCGACCACATCCCCTCTACGCCCGACGAAACGCCATTTTTCCAATGTCTCCGCGCGGAAATGAAACGCTTGCTGGAGAAGGCCATTTCCGAGTTGCCGGAGAAGGAACAGCGCGTTCTCGCGCTTTACTACTATGAAGAACTCACCATGAAAGCAGTCGGAGCCGCGCTCGGGATTTGCGAATCGCGCGTTTCCCAGATTCATTCGCTGGCCATGGTTCGCCTGCGTGCCCGACTCAATTTCCTGACCGCCCCCGCCGCGCCCCTCGCTTGTGCCAAAGCTGCGGGAAGCCAAACGTGAATTGCTGCGATTAAGAGGTTATCTGACATGAGTAACATGAATGCAAGTCCACTTTCTGTAAACATCGCGGATGCACTGCTCGTATCCAATGATACGGTCACGATCAAGCAGCTCAGTGAATCGATGCAACAACTCGCCATGTCCCAAGAGGTATGTGTCGAGGTTCCCGCTGCGCTGGTCCTGTTGAACCGGCGAAAGTTCGATGCCGTAATTGTAGATCTCCAGCTGGGAGGTGAAGCGAACGCAGTCTTGGAAGAAGTGCGTCGCTCCCCTTCGAATCGAACGGCTGTGTTATTCGCTGTCAGCGACAGCGACGCCGCAACCGTCAGCGCGTTCAAGGCGGGGTCAAGTTTTGTACTCCGGAGACCTCTTTCCCTGACTTCGATCGGCCGACATTTGAAGGTCGCGTACGGTCTGATCCTACGGGAGCGCCGCCGCTACTTCCGCTGCTCGGTTGAGATTCCGGCGGCGATTTGCAGAGCTGGCATGCCGAAAGTTCATGGCCGGACCGTGAACATTAGCGAAAGTGGGATGGCCATCACCACCTCGGTTTCACTCCAACCCGGCGTCAAAGTGCAAGTGCACTTCACCCTTCCGGGTCACGAATCGTGGTTCGTGGTTGGAGCAACGATCTGCTGGTGCAAAGAAACCTGCCTTGGATTGCGATTCACTTCCGTTTCACCGCACCTAACCTCTGAATTACAAGAGTGGCTCTTACAGCGTTTGGAAGAAAATCTTCCCAAGTCCCTCGCCGACAAATTTCGAGGCCTCGAGAACGATCCCCATTGAACGGGACGAGTCGCTGAGGACCTTCGTGGATAGCGTTCACGTTCGCCAAAGCCGTTTGTGTCTTGGCTTGTGTCCTAACCCTCCGCCCTGCTCACAGCGATAGCTTCCATCGCATTGCGCTTGGTTTCCATGCGCACGTGGCCGTACCACGCCAACATTAGACGGTTCACACGCTGATCGTCCGCTTACTACCCTCCTTTCGTAACGTTTCCCACACTCCTTCGTGCGCCAGAATGCTCAGATTTTGCAGGAGAATAGTCGTACCACATGAATCGGCAAGCATTCCAACAGGTGAGCCTGAACAGCCCCGAGACGATTCCGACCGAGATGCGTCGGATCGAAGGTCGTGAGTGGTGGCTGTGGGGGTTCGCCGTTGTAGTGACGCTGGCCTTAACCTTGGGGATCATCTCCTTTACTTTTCCCTGGTTTAATCGGGAGACGGACGCTTCGTACTGGTTTGATCTCAGGGAGTGGGTACGTGGGCTGGCAGCTCTCGTATTACTTTTCGACTTTTACGTGGTTTATCAGAACGTGCAAATCCACCGCATTCGACGCCAACTGGCTGAGCGAGATCAACTTTTTCAACTCATCAGTGAAAATGCGGCGGATATGATCGCACTGGTCGACAGCGATGGCCGCCGGCTGTACAACAGCCCCGCCTATCAAAAGGTCCTTGGGTATTCTCCCGAGGACTTGAACGCCACTTCGTCGACCGAGCAAATTCATCCCGACGATCGCCCGCGAGTATTACAAGCAGCGGAAAAAGCCCGCCTGAGCGGCCAGGGAGAGCGGGTGGAATACCGGATGCGCCACAAAGACGGTTCCTGGCGTACTCTGGAGTCGACCGCGTGCGCGATCCGAAACGCAAGAGGCCAGACCGACAAACTGGTAATCGTGAATCGCGACATCACCGAGCGCAAGCGAGCCGAGGAATTGCTGGTACACAATGCGTTTCACGACGGGCTCACCAACCTGCCCAACCGCGCGCTGTTTCTGGACCGATTGCAACACGCGCTAACCCTCTCCAAAAGACACTCGAACTACAAATTCGCGGTATTGCTCATTGATGTAGACGAATTCAAAATCATCAATGACAGCCTGGGACACGCGGCTGGGGATGAACTGCTGATTCAAATCGGGCAACGATTAAAGGACTCGGTGCGGCGCGCGGACACGGTTTCGCGTCCGCGCGTGAGCGAGGTACCGGGCAGGCCCACCAACGACGATACGTTGGCCAGGCTTGGTGGCGATGAATTCGCGATCCTTTTGGACGACATCCAAGACTCCATTGAACCGGTACGTGTTGCGGAACGAATGCAAGCGCAACTGGCAATCCCCTTTGTCGTGAACCAAGAGGAAATCGTAATTTCGGCGAGTATGGGAATTGCATCCAGTGCCAGCCCGTACATGCAGGCCGAGGATCTGATGCGCGACGCGGATATAGCGATGTACCGTGCCAAGCGGGCGGGAAAGGCCCGTTGCGAAGTATCGGACACGGCCATGCATGCAAACGCAGTGAAGCGTTTGCGGCTGGAGACGGACCTGCGCAAGGCCCTCGACCAGGGAGAATTCCGGGTTTACTACCAGCCCATTGTCTCGTTGCAAACGGGCAAGATCACGGGCTTCGAGGCGCTGTCGCGGTGGCAACGTGCGGAGGGCATCGTGCCACCGATTGAGTTCATCGCGGTGGCTGAGGAAATTGGACTCATAGTCCCCATGAACCGGCAACTGTTGCTGGAAGCCTGCCAACATCTCCGGACCTGGCAGTCTGAATTTCCTTCCAGCCCGCCTCTGACCATGAGCGTAAACATCAGCGCCAGGGACTTCACCCAGTCCGATCTACCCAGCGAGATCCGTAAAACCCTGGAACAAACCGGCGTCGACCCCGGCTGCTTGCAACTCGAAATTGTAGAAACGATCGCCATGGGGGATGCGGAACAATCCGGTCACGTGCTCGCGCAATTAAAGGCACTCGGTGTTCGTTTGAGCATCGATGATTTTGGCACCGGGTATTCCTCACTCAGCCGCTTGCGACGGCTTCCCGTTGACATCTTGAAAATCGACCGTGCCTTTATTTCGAATATGGACAGCGACCCGGAAAACCGCGAGATCGTGCGAGCCATCATTATGCTTGCCCACAATCTCGGTTTGAAGGTCGTCGCGGAAGGGACGGAGACGGAAGAGCACATCAACCTGCTCAAGCAACTCAATTGCGAGATGGCACAGGGATACTTCTTCTCCCGGCCGGTCGACGAGCAGGCGATATTGAAGCTGTTAACCAGCAACCGCAGCGCCGGTGCCGCGTCCGCCGGTCGTTAGGATTAGAAACAGGCGGTCATTGTTTCCAGGCTTTGAAATGGCGGTAGTGTAGCCCGAAGGAGGTGCCCTATCGGGGCGTGGAAAGTCGTTGTTTCGACCAACCCCGTGACTAGGGTGGGGTTCTTCGTTCGCACCCACTCGCTCCCAGCGCCACGCTTCTCATCCAAGGATTGAACAAGGATAGAATCCTTGTTACAATTCATAGTATGGCTAAGGTCACCAGCAAACTTCAGCTCACCCTGCCCAAGGCGATCGCCGACCGGTACAAGATTCGCCCCGGAGACGACCTGGACTGGCTGCCGGCGGGCGAGGCGATTCGGGTGGTCAAGCGCGACGCAGCCAAAGCCGTTGCGCCCGAGGCTTTAGAGGGGCGTCTCCGCCTCTTCGACCAGGCAACCGCCCGGCAGCGCAAGCGCGAGGCAGCCACCTCAGTGAAAAGGCGGCCAGCCGGTTCCCAAGGGCGCGGCTGGACCCGCGAGGAACTCTACCAACGTGGCCTTTCTCGTTGACACCAACATTCTCGTGTACCGATTTGATCCCCGTTTTCCGGAGAAGCAGGCGGCGGCGCGCGATCTATTGCGCAAAGGCCTGCTTCGAGACACCGCCCGCATTCCTCATCAGGGGCTCCTCGAATTTGTTGCGGTCGCGACGCGTGCTCGCCCAGGTTCCAAGCCCCTGCTCAACGCCAGCGAGGCGCGGCACGAAGCCGAGGAACTGATGGCGCAGTTCCCGGTGCTGTTCCCGAACGCAGCTTTGTTCCGAACGGCTCTGCAAGGCGCCGCCGCGTACCAACTCTCCTGGTTTGACGCCCACATGTGGGCCTACGCAGAGCATTACGGACTGGAAGAAATCGTTTCCGAGGATTTTGGGCACGGGCGGTTGTATGGCAGCGTGCGGATTCGGAACCCGTTCCTGCTGCCGTAACCTCGGCAGTGAAGCGCTCTACAGCGTCCGCTTAAACAGCGGCACCGCCAGCGCCATCGTCCCGACTGCGAAGATCGACAGAAACAATAGGTCCGGAACAACCGCGCTCAACCCGCTCTCCTTCAACAGCAGCGCCTTGAATCCATGCACGGCATACGTGAATGGATCGACAAAGGCGATGCCCCGCAACCAAGCTGGAAACGCCTGCACCGGATAAATGGATCCGCTGGGGAAAAACAGCAGCGTGTTCAGAATCCCGAACGTCGCCCGCGGCACGAGAGGATCTTCCACCCGCACCATCATCAGAAACATCATGCAGTTGAACGCCGCAGCGGTCGCCAGGATCATCGCCAGCAATCCGAGCATGGTCAGGGGATTGAAAATCGTTCCCACGCCCGCAATCAGCGACCCAATCATGGTGATGACCAGCCCGGTCAGCACGCCCTTGATGGCGCCGGCGCCATTCAGCCCAAACACCAGCTCGGTCTTGGTGATCGGAGTCACCAGATATCCCTCGTGGATTCCGCGCGCCTTGTCGTCGATGTACAACATCCCCCCGCCAATCATGGCCGACACAAACATGGCCAGCGCGATCGATCCCGGCAGCAGGTATTTCATATATTCGATGTACGGATATAACTCGACTACATCCAGCGCTGTTTGCTGCAACAATCGCGGCGACACGTCCGGCTGGTTCAAGGCGTCCGTCACTTCACTCATCTTCTCTTCGAACGTCGAACTCATGAAGTTGTCGCTGTTGTCCACAATCAGCGCGATGCGCGGATGATTCTTCTCGTACACCATCTTCGAATACTGCGCTGGAATAATCACCGCGCCCTGAATCTTGCCGTTGCGCACGTCCTCCCGCGCCTGCACTTCGTTGTCATACGGGACCGCGATAAACGTCCCGGCATTCGCCCGCACCGCGTCAAACGCTTCCTTGATCCGGACCGCCTGGGTTCCATGATCCTCATCGACGAGCCCCATCTTCGCGTCGCGGATTTTCCCGCCAAACGCGTTCCCCAGCACAATCAACTGCACCAGAGGAAAAATCATCGACACCATCATCAGTGCCGGCGAGCGGAAGAACTTCCGCATTTCGCGCTCGATAATCGCCATCATCCGATTCATGGTCGCACCCCCGGGCTTTGCGGCATCACAAACGTGTAGGCCTTCACCAGTTCGTCGCGCAACTGCCGCCCGGTGTAGTGGACGAACACATCGTCCAATGTGGTGTTCTGCACCGTAAGCGTTTTCAGCGGCACGCCCGCCACCACCGCCATCTCCACCAGATCGGTGGTCGTGCCGGACCCATTCGAAGTCAGCACCCGAAACATCCCCGCGCTCTGGTTCTGCACCGATGTCACTCCCGGCAAGGCCTTCAGCCGTACTTCCCAATCGTCCGGCGGATGCTCGAAGTGCGCCTCAATCACATTCGATCCCGGCACGCTCGCCTTCAGCGCTTCTGGAGTATCAAGCGCCACCAGTTTGCCGTGATCCACAATCGCAATCCGGTTGCAGAGCCGGTCCGCTTCGTCCATGTAGTGGGTGGTGATCAGTACGGTAAGCTTGCGTTTCGCCTTGATCGTCGTCAGCATCTCCCAAACCGCCACACGCGATACTGGATCGAGGCCCGTGGTCGGTTCGTCCAGAAAAAAAATCTTCGGACTATGGACCAACCCACGCGCAATCTCCAGCCGCCGGCGCATCCCGCCCGAGAGCGTCTTCGTCTGCGCCCCCCGCCACTTCGTCAGGTCCACCGTCTCCAGCAGTTCTTCAACCGCCTCTTTACGCCGCTTCGCAGGAACGTCATAGAGCTTGGCGTAAATGTTCATGTTCTCTTCCACGGTCAAATCCAGATCGCTGGTCAGCGCCTGAGGAATCACCCCAATCGTCCGCCGCACCGCATTCGGATCCCGAGCCACGTCATGCCCGTCCACACGAGCCGCCCCCGCCGAAATCGGGATCAGCGTGGTCATCATCCGGATCAACGTCGATTTCCCCGCCCCATTCGGCCCCAACAGTCCAAAAATCTCGCCCTCCTTTACGGCAAACGTAACATCGTCCACCGCGGTGAAATCCCCATATCGTTTCACGATGTTTTTCACTTCAATAGCATTGGGAGCGTCCGCCGCAATCTCGCTCCGGCCGTTAAACTCCGAAGGGGAAATCCCTCCGCCGTTGCTCTTATTCACTTCCATGCCAATCTCCCAATGCAGGTGTGGGGACGGGGCGGAGCCTGCCCTGAGTCGCGCCGAAGGGCCCCGTCCAGGCGGGGCCGAGCCCCGCCACCACACCCCCCGTCACTTTTGCTCCGCAGCCTGCACCGCTCCCTTTAATTGTGCGGGCGACACCAGCACTTCCGCCGTCATCCCCGGCACATACGCACCTTTTGGATTCTTCAGCCTCACCTTCAATGCGATCGTCCGTATGTCGCGCTTCCGGCGCCCCACATCCCGCTGCGTCGCGAAATCCGCTTCCGGCGCCTTATAAAAAACTTTCCCCGGAACCACCGTCCCTCCCGGCAGCCGCACCCGCAGCGTGTCTCCCAATCCAATATGATCGGCGTCCGTCTCCGGAATCGCCGCGAACACCCAGGTGTCGCTGAAATCCACCACCGTCACAATCGCCTGCCCCGCGTTCACTACTTCGCCTTCGCGCGCCGCCCGCACCAGCACCGTCCCCGTTACCGGCGCATAAATTTTCGTATATCCCAATCGCACTTCCGCTTCTTTCAACTGCGCCACCGCGTTCTCCACCTGCGCCCGCGTCGATGCCACCGTACTTTGTGCCGCCGTCGCCTGATTCGTGCGCGCGATCGCCGAATTCAAATCCGCCTGCCCCGCTGTGACCTGATCCCGCAGCGCTTGCACGCTCGCTTCCTGCGCCTTCAGATTCATTTCCGCCTGTACCTTCTCCTGCTCCGATGCCACTCCTGCCTGCGCTAACCCAATCGTCCGCCGGCTGTCGCTCTCCACCCGCGTCAAAGTCGCTTCCGCATTCGCCAATTGTGCCCGCGCCGACTGCAGCCGCGCCTGCGAATTCGCCACATCCCCCGCCGTCGACCCCTTCGTGGATTGCCGAGTGTATTCGCTCTCGCTGACCTTCGACCGCAAGCTGGCAATCGTAGCCACCGCTTCCCGCTCTTGCGCCTCCAACTCCGCCGGATCCAGCAACGCGATCAGATCCCCCTGCTTCACCTGCGATCCTTCTTCCACCAGCAGTTTCAGAATCCTCCCCTGAATCTGCGGACTGACGACAATCTGGTTAGCATCCACCGTCCCCACCAGAACCAAGTCGCTGCCGCCAGGAGTAGAAAAGAAGTAGTACCCCGAAGCAATCGCTACAATAATGGCCAGCAAAATCAAAAACTTAATCCGCGCACCCATCGCAAATCTCCTAGCAGGATAGCTGTCAGCTCTCAGCTGTCAGTTCTCAGTTTCGACTTCTTGCTCTTCGCCCCCCTGGCTCGGGGTGACAGCCAAAAGCGACAAGCTGAAAACTGAGAGCTGACAGCTGAGAGCTGAGAGCTAAGAAACAAACAGCGCCGCCGTAATGAACTCCAGCACAAACGCCCGCCGCTCCCGAATCCGCTCCTCCGACAACGGGTCGACCTTCATCAACGCCTTCATCAACGGCGCGGTTGTGAAATAGAACACAATCACCGCCACCACCGACGGTAGAAAATCCATAGGATTCACCGCCCGGAATTCCCCCGTCCGAATTCCCTCCTGCAACACCTCAGACAGCTTCTCGAAGATGGGCCGAAAATACTTCTTGGCAACCCGCTGCATAGGCGCGCTGCCTTTTGCCCCCGACCGCACCCACTCCCCCTGCACCACCCGCGGAAACCGCGGATTGGCCGCGATGTAGTCGAAATACGCTCCCAGGTATTCCAGCATTTTCTGGCGCGGAGGCAGGTCGCTGTCGAGCACCGGCGTCACTTGCGCCCGCAGTCCGCTGAACACATGGTCGAGCACGGCTTCGTACAGAGCATCCTTATCTTTGAAATAGTAATAAAGCAGCGCCTTGTTGACGTGCGCCGCCCGCGCGATGGCATCTGTGCGCGCCCCGGCAATCCCGTGCTCGGCAAATTCGCCGACGGCTGCCTCCAGGATCGCCGCCCGGCTCTCCTCCGGATGGCCCCGAGTCCCTAAGCGCCGAGTCGCCTTCATATAATTAACCAGTTAGTTAGATTGTACCACGCCCTTGAAATTGCGCAGCCGGTTCCCCTCGCGATCGCTGGTTCCAGAGATCCGCTGGTCTTGCTCCGTCATCGCCCACTGTTTTCTCAGCGCCTCGTCCATCTACTTCTGTAGACGAATGAGCGCGACAAATATTTTATGGAGTTAAGCAGAAGATACAGCAAATCGTCTTGCGGCCCACACAGGTCGTTGGCGCCTTACCGAGGCAAGGTCGACTCTCTACCGCGCTATAATCTGTCGAATGCCGGACGGTGTTTGCAAGCTCTGCCTTGAAGTGAAGAAGGTTTACAAGAGCCATTACATGCCTGCGGCGCTCTACCCGAAGCGAAAGAATCTCAAATATGCGACCCGCAGCGGCACCGGGCCATTAGAGAAGCAAATCAAGACTCCGCTCCTCTGTTTTGATTGCGAACAACGTTTCGATCAAAATGGCGAATCTGAGGTTTTGCGCTGCGTCAATCCAAAGGGTAAGAGGTTTCCTCTCGGCGAGATGTTGAAAGTGGCTCTGCCGCGCGAATACGACCCGCAGCTATCGCGGTACTCCGGCGCGGACATTGGTGTGGATATGGACAAATTCGCCTACTTCGTGATCAGCATCATCTGGCGTGGGGCTGTTCACGATTGGGTAATGCCTGACGGGACCGTCCGACCTCATGAAGAGTTGGGCGGCTTCCTAGAGCCTATGCGTTTATATCTCTTAGAGCGGGCTCCGCTACCCCCTGACACGTCCGTAATCGTGATCGTCTCCGGCGATGATGAATCACGCAAGGTGTGGACGATGCCGTCGGTACACGTTGAAGCAAACAGCCTCAACTTCAGATTCCTAACGTTTGGAGTATTTTTCAGAGCGATGATGGGCTGGCCTATGCCGGACTTCTTTCGAGATCGCTGCTGCACATCGCCGAGGAAATGCGTTTTCTATGGCAGCGCAAAACATAGGATGCCGGAGATCATGCAAATATTTGAAGACGCAGCCCGTCCAATTATCCGACTGGCTAACAATCGGAGCCGCCCGCTGATCCTTTGATCCTTACTTGGCAGCGGAGCGCCTCCATTCAGTCACTTCGTCTTCTAATTCCTTAGCGGGCTTTCCGTGCAATTGCTCCTTTACGTAACGCATTGCAAGTTGGACATCTAGACCCTTGTTACGAAAATCCTTGTAGAACTCGTCAACACCGTCTAGCCATTGACCCATCCGAAAATGGCCGCCAAAGTCGAAAGGCACAACATCTGGGCCCCTGGCACACGCATCAAGAACATCCATGCTGGAAAGCTTTTCTGGAAGCTTGCCGCCGTTCTTCTCCGCTAGGCATTTAAAGGTATTGGCATCGGCTGCGGTCACCATTGCCATTACGTATCCCCACACGAATCCCAGCCTAAACTCGTTACTACTGCCTGTCCACCAGTATCCGTCATGGGCCCTGGTTTGTTGTTGTTGCTGTTGTTGACCTTGCGCCGCTCCCATTCCTAACGTTACAGCTAACAGAACTACGAGAATACGGTGATTGGTCAAAGGAAGCCTCCGGCTACTAAGGACGGCATTATACGTCGGCATAGGTTGACAAACCCAATCCGCCGCCGAAAGACTACTGCGCGCCGCCCGCGATCGAGGGCACCAGCAGTACCTCATCGCCGTCTTGGAACGAATAGGAAGTGCCGCCGAGGAAGCGGATGTCTTCTTCGTTCACATAGATATTCAGGAAGCGTCGCGTCTCTCCGGCTTCATCGCGCAGATGGGGCTTTAAGTCGGGGAACTGCGCGTCGAGGTGCGAGAACAATTCGTTGAGATTTGCAGGCGAGCAAACGACTCTTGGAGTTCCAGCGGTGAGTCGTCGTAAAGCTGTTGGAATTTGAACGGTAATGCTCATAAAAAACCTCCCGGGAAAGTGTGACAGTCGTTAATAGTCGGTCGTTGGTCGGTGGTCGTTAGTCGTTAGTCGTTAGTCGTTAGCAAGCAAAACCAACGACGAAACTTCGCGAAAAATGCGCCCCCCAAACGACCAACGACAACGACCAACGACCAACGACGCCTCTAAGCAACCGCTGCGGTCGAGGAATCCGCTGCGGCCACAAACGCCGCTGGCAAACTCGCCGCCTTCGCCGCCAGATACGCTTCGAACTCGGCCAGCTTCGGAGCGATCGGCGTTTCCGCCTCGTACGCGTCCGCCAGCACGTCGGTCGTCTTGAGTCCGTTGCCCGTAATGCAGAGCACGGTCGTTTCGTCGGGAAGGATTCGGTCCTGATGAATCAGCTTCCGCGCCGTTCCCACCGTCACGCCGCCCGCAGTCTCGGTGAAGATGCCTTCGCTCTCCGCCAACAACTGGATCGACTGGACGACTTCGTGATCGGAAACGTCTTCCGCCCATCCACCGCTCTTGCCGATGGCCTGCAAGGCGTAATGTCCATCGGCCGGATTGCCGATCGCCAGCGACCGCGCAATCGTCTTCGGACGCTGCGGTTCAATCTCGTCGCAATACTGCTTGACCGCCGTCGAAATCGGCGAGCACCCGGACGCTTGCGCGCCAAAAAATTTCACCGGTTTCGGATCGACCAGCCCGAGGAGAATCAGTTCGTCAAATGCCTTTTTGATCTTAGTAATCAACGATCCGCCCGCCATCGGCACCACCACGTTATCGGGCAACTTCCAACCCAGTTGCTCGGCGATTTCGTAGCCCACCGTCTTCGAGCCCTCGGCGTAGTACGGACGAAGATTGACGTTCACAAATCCCCAGCCATGTTCATCCGAACCACGTTCATCCGAACCACGTTCGCCGGAACCAGGTTCGCCGGGGAGATGTTCGTCGGCGATTTGAGAGCACAGGCGATTGACGTGGTCGTAGCTGCCGTTGATGCGCACCACCTCGGCGCCAAACACCTGCGTGCCAAGAATTTTCGCGGGCTCAAGATCGGAAGGAATAAAAATCCACGCCTTGAAGCCCTCGCGAGCCGCCTGCGCCGCCACTGCGTTCGCCAGATTCCCCGTCGACGAGCAAGCCACCGTTTTGAACCCAAAGCTGCGCGCATTGGCCAGCGCCACGGCAACCACGCGATCCTTGAAGCTCAAGGTGGGGAGGCACACGGCATCATTCTTGACGAAGAGCCGCCGCGATCCAATCTGGTCGCCCAGCCGCGGCACGCTCACCAGCGGGGTATATCCGACCGGGAGGGAGGGCAGATACCCCGCTGGCAGCGGCAGCAACTCGCGATAGCGCCAGAGATTCGGCGCGCGCGAGGTGATCAGGTCGCGCGAAATGCGCTGGCGGATCGAATCGTAATCGTAGGTGATTTCGAGCGGTGAGAAACAGTCTTCGCAGATGCTGCGCGGCTGGTTGCCCCAGGTCTTGCCGCATTCGCGGCAGCGGAGCTGGTACGTGCTCGTCTCCATTGTGCAACTTCTTTCCGTGACTGCGGGACGAGCCGGGTAAGAATTACCCCAGTTAACACAAAACCCCTTTTCCGAATGGGAAAAGAGGCTCGGGAAATGCGAATCAAACTTTCGCTTACCCGAATCTCATGGTCCCCGTTACCGGGCGAGAGTTGGCACCTGTCAAGCGGGATAGATGATCCCGATCCGGTTGCCGTGGCGTCCTAGGGCTCGTCCCTCAGCCACTCTGCATGAAATTCCGATTTGCTCAAAAAAGAGCAAACTTGGGATCAGATACTACAACCGACCAAGCGGTCTGTCAAGGCCGTTTTACTATTAACCAGCTTTTAACATTCACCAAGGCATTCGCCGTTAACATTTGTCGCATGCCTGAACAGCCTTTGCACATTGAAGATCTTCCCGGGTCGCGGGAGGGAATCCGCATCCTGCGCCTGGCCGGACCACTGACGCTTGCCAATGTGTTCGGCTTTCAATCGAAGGTGCGCGCCGACACCTCGCACGCGCTTATTCTCGACTTCACGAACGTACCCCTCGCGGATTCGGCGGGGATTGGGGCGCTGGTTGGGGCCTATGTCACGCGCCAAAAAGATGGACGCAGGCTGGGGTTGGTAGGCGTGAATCCGCGCATCCACCAGGCTCTGGAAGTCACGTGGGTGGAAAGCTTCTTTCGTTTCTACGGAACGGTCACCGAAGCCGAGCAGGCGGCTTGAAGTGATCCGCCTTCGCCAAAAAGAAAAGCGGCCTCGCCGGGCCGCCCTTCTTTTCCGAATTTTGGTTGTGGCTTAGACGCCTTTGACGTTCTCCGCCTGCCAGCCCTTGGGGCCTTTGACTACGTCAAACTGAACTTGTTGACCTTCCTGCAGGCTGCGAAAGCCGTTTGCCTGAATCGCGGAGAAGTGAACGAATACGTCCTCGCCATTCTGGCGGCTGATGAAACCATAGCCCTTGGCATCGTTAAACCACTTTACTGTTCCTGTTTCCATGATGTTGCTGTGTTCCTTTTGTGTTGAGGTATGCGCTGAAGCTCGCATAGTGCAGGCAGGTCACGCTTTAGAGCGGGGTACCGCTGAACAGCCGCAAAGATCAAACGCACCTAAATTGTACCTAATCGCGGCTAAATGGCTAGAAAATTCTGCGCTTACCGCGGTAATCCGCTCCGGACACATTTGCCTCACACCCTCCCAAGAATTCCTGGTTTCAAATCTCCGTTCTTTTGTATCACAGTGAAAATAAGGCCTATCTCCATTGGCGGACTGATTGCTCTTCGTGGTGTGGGAGACTGCGGAATCACTCTGGAGGGCTCCATGATGGCCATACGCGTCGAGAACCTGGGCGACCTGGCGGTGATAGAGTGCAAGGGCAGGGTCGTCCGTAGCGAATCCGTCTTCAAGCTGCGCGAGGTCGTGCTGGCGCAAGCACACGCCCGCATCATCGCGCTCGATCTTTCCGAAGTGGAAGCCATGGGCGGTGGCGGCTTGGGCATGCTTGTGTTTCTCGATCAATGGGCGCGCAACTGCGGTATTCAATTCAAGCTGTTCAACCCCTCCAAATCGGTAGTGGAAGGCCTGGCGGGCAACCGCTCAATCCTGAACTTCGAGATTGCGACCTTCCCCGAAATGATGAGCATCCTGGCCCATTCCGATGGCCGATATGCACTCGCGGCCTAACCCTACCGCCTCTTTGGCGGGCGCGTGACATATTTGCAACTTCCGCGGGCCTCATTCATGATCAGGTGATGCGTATTCGAATGGGGATGCGGGAGTTGGCTTTCGCCGCGATTCTCCTCTTGATTCCGGTGGGCGTTCCAGTTCCCACGTTCGCCCAAGGCGACCTCGTCGGAAACGTTCAAGCCCAACTAGCCCAGAGCTCCTTTTCCTCCGCCGAGGCGGAACTGCGCGCCTACAAGGCTCAACACGGTGTCACCCCGGAGTATCTGGAAGCCCTGTCCTGGATGGCGCGAGCCGCGGCCTCGATGAACCAGTGGGACCAAGCGGCCGCCTACGCCACCGAAACGCGCCGTCTCTCGGAGCAGCAANNCTCGCCCAAGGGATGGCGGAACAAGGGCAATACGCGAAAGCGGTCAGCTTGCTGCGCTCGGCGTTGGCGCGCTATGGCAACACATCCATTCGAGCGCGGCTGCAGAAGAATCTCAATCTGCTGGCTCTGGTCGGTCAACCTGCGCCGCATTTACAAGCAACTCAATATCTTGGACCCAAACCGCCCGCTCTGGCCTCCTTGAAAGGTTCGCCAGTTCTTTTGTTTTTCTGGGCGCATTGGTGCGTCGACTGCAAGGCCGAAGTCCCCGTCAGTGCCCGCTTGCGGCAGGAGTTCGCTCGCGAGGGCCTGGTCGTCATCGGGCCAACCCAACTCTACGGCTATGCGGCGCAGGGGGCCGACGCTTCGCCGGCACAGGAACGGGCTTATATCGAATCCGGCCGCCAGCGATATTATTCGAGCCTGCCGGATATGCCTGTCCCCCTCAGCCAGCGGAACTTTAACGCTTACGGAGCGAGTACGACGCCGACACTGGTCGTCCTAAATCGCGCCGGGCAAGTGGCGATGTATCATCCGGGCGCGCTTTCGTATGACGAACTGCGCTCCGCCGTGCAGAAAGCGGCCGCGCGGTAGCTCGTGTGGGGACGGGCGTCTCGCCCGTCCAAGCCGAGCACAGCTCGACGGCTACAGCGTGGCCGCCTGTTCCCGCCGTCGCGCCTGAATCTCGATATAGACGTTGATCAGAGAAACCGCGGCCGGCGTTACGCCCGGAATCCGCGAGGCTTGGCCGAGCGTCTGTGGGACGACTTTCCCGAGTTTCTCCTGCATTTCGCGCGACAACCCGCTCACCGCCCGGTAATCGAACCAGTCGGGAATGCGGCGCTGCTCGGCCTTCTTCAGACGGTCGATGGCACGCTGCTGCTGGTCGAGATACCCCGCATACTTGATTTCAGTCTCGACCGACTTGAGTTCGTTGCGGACTTCCGACGAAAGATGAACGTTAGAAACATCAACCGCTGAGGACGCAGAGTTCGCAGAGGAACTTCGTTCGAAGAACCTTGGCGCGAGATTCCGTAGAATTGGCGCAAGGTGCTCGATGACGATTTCGGGGCGCTTCAGCAGTTGTGCCAGCGGCTGGCCAATCGCCGGAGACAGATCGATGGCGACGCAGCACGTAGGGACAGCCGCCCCCGGCTGTCCGGTCGAGCGAAGCTCGACAGCGATCTCCTCCGCCATCGCCGCCGTCACCTTCGTCCGTTCCAACGTCTGCTTCACTTCCTCGAGTCGCCGCTGCTTCGCCTCGAACTCCGCCCACGCTTCATCCGAGATCAGTCCCACCCGCCGTCCGTGCGGAGTCAGCCGCCGGTCGGCGTTGTCGATCCGCAGATGCAAACGGAACTCCGCCCGCGAGGTAAACATCCGGTAAGGCTCGTTGGTGCCTTTCGAAATCAAGTCGTCGATCAGAATGGCCGTGTACCCCTCGGTGCGATCGAGCACCAGCGGAGACTCTTTCTTCACTTTCAGCGCCGCGTTGATTCCGGCCATGATTCCCTGGCAGGCTGCTTCTTCGTATCCTGACGTCCCATTGATCTGCCCGGCAAGAAACAGCCCCGCAATCTTCTTCGTTTCCAGCGTGCGCTGGAGTTCCGTGGGATCAATCGAATCGTACTCAATGGCGTACCCGGGCCGCATCATCTCCGCGCTTTCGAGTCCCGGAATCGACTTCAGGATCGCCAGTTGNNGCCCTCGGGCTCCAAGAAAAGTTGGTGCGTCAGTTTGTCGGGGAACTTGACGATCTTGTCTTCAATCGACGGACAGTATCGCGGCCCGGTCGAATGAATCTGCCCGCTGTACATCGGCGAACGATGCACGTTCTCGCGAATGATGCGATGCGTCTCTTCGGTGGTGAAAGCGATGTAGCACGGCACCTGGGAGTCGTGATGGGCCACGCGCCGGGTGCGAAAGCTAAAGGGAGTCGGATCCACATCGCCCGGCTGCCGCTCAAAGCGCGACCAGTCAATGGTGCGCCCGTCCAGACGCGGAGGCGTCCCGGTCTTGAGCCGGCATCCGCGCAGGCCGAGCTTCTTGAGCGCTTCGCCCAGCAGAACGGCTGCGGGCTCTCCCGAACGTCCCGCCGGATACTGCTGCTCGCCGCAGTGAATCAGCCCGTTCAGAAAAGTTCCCGTCGTAATGATGACCACTTCAGCCGAGACGCGCCGCCCATCGCGGAGCAGAATGCCGCGGATGATGCGGTCGTTGGTCGTTGGTCGTTGGTCGTTGGCAACTGCACTGCCATCTTCATCGGAACCCGCGAACGACGAACGACCATCGACCAACGACCCCACAATCACATCCGCCACTTCCGCCTGCTTGATCTTCAGGTTCGGCTGCGACTCCAGCACCTCGCGCATCTTCAGGCGGTAGGCCTGTTTGCAACACTGCGCCCGCGGCGACCAGACGGCGGGTCCGCGCGAAGTGTTGAGCAGGCGGAATTGGATTCCGACGGCGTCCGTGATCTCGCCCATGATGCCGCCGAGCGCATCCACTTCGCGCACCAGATGCCCCTTCGCAATGCCGCCGATGGCGGGATTACAAGACATCTGCGCGATCAGATCGATGTTCAAGGTATAGAGAGCGGTCTTCAGCCCCATGCGAGCGGCCGCCATCGCGGCTTCGCACCCGGCATGGCCGGCGCCCACCACCACCACGTCGAAGTGTTCTGAAAACTGCATGGGTTCCCAAATGGTTACTACAGCCTACTAGTATTCCGGTCCAGTGGAGGAATCGCGATACGATAATTCTAGCAAGCAAGCCCGACTGGAGGCAGGACCCATGCCAAGCCGCGCCAAGGTGGTTGTGGCCTACCTCGATAGCCGCAGGCTCAGGGGCTGCACCAATGATTTTTCTCCGGCACGCGACCATTTCTTCCTGTTTCCCGACGGCGTCGAACCCAAACCAGGCGATCGCGGAACCACGGTTCGGATCGCTGAACTGAAGGCCTTGTTTTTCGTTAAAGATTTTGCCGGAGACCCGGCTCACACGGAGGTGCCCGGCACCTCCCCACTCCCGGGGAAGCGTATCGAGGTCACTTTCTCCGATGGCGAGAAACTGATCGGCTCTTCGGTGGCCTACAACCCGAGGAATCAGGGTTTCTTCATGCAACCGGCAGACCCGGCCGGCAACAACGAGCGAATCTTCGTCGTGAACCGCAATGTGAAGCAGGCGAAGGCGTTTTGAGTGGTTTAATTTGCTGCCATTAATTTTCGCGGGTCCAGTGCGGCTCTTGCGCGCCATACGTTAGAATCAAAAGTTCTTCTCTCTCTCGCGAATTCCATGGCCCGACCTATCCCCATCGGCACGCGCGGTGAAGCGGCTGAAACCGTTGAGGTGAAGCACACGCTTTCCGCACATCATCCCGAGTTGCCGCCGGTATACTCGACTCCCGACATGATTCGGCTGATGGAAACGGCCTGCTTTTATGCGCTGCAACCGTTTTGCGAGGAAGGTGAAATCACGGTGGGAATCTCCATCCACGTCGAACACCGCGCGGCCAGCGGTATTGGAATGCAAATTCACGCCGAGGCCGAACTGCAATCCTTTGACGGACGCTTCTATACCATGCGCGTCCGCGCTCACGACGGCACCCAGGAAATCGGCAGCGGCACGGTGGGACGCGCCGTCGTGCACGTCCCCAGTTTTATCGAGCGCATGCGCGAAAAAGCTCGCGGCAGATGACGCGGCTGCTTGGAAGGGGCGCGGCTTCAGCCGCGCCGTTTTGTGCTGGTTGCATCGGGGATTCAGCCCCTGAGGGAGACAGCTCTACGAACGAGGGACCTATGGAATCCCACACCGTCAAGGCGCTCCAGTTCCGGCAACTCCATCGCGGACCGGCCGTGCTCATTCTGCCGAACGCGTGGGATGTGGCCAGCGCCCGCATCTTCGAGGATGCGGGCTTCCCCGCGATTGCAACCACCTCCGCGGGCATCGCTTTTTCCTTGGGTTATCCCGATGGGCAACGCATTCCACGCGAAGAGATGATGGCTCGCATTGGCCGCATCGCTCGCGCTGTTCAGGTACCTGTGACGGCCGATATCGAGGCGGGATATGGTTCCGGCCCTGAAGATGCCGCCAAGACGACGCGCGAGCTCATTCAGTCGGGAGTCGTCGGGATGAACCTGGAAGATGGTAGCGACGATCCGAATCGGCCTTTGATCGACTTGCAGTTAGCGATTGAAAAAGTTCGGGCGGCGCGCCAGGCTGCCGTTGAGATGCGGGCGCAAATCTGGATCAACGCCCGCACTGATGTGTACCTGCGGCCGGGAGGCGATCCGGACGCCGATTATTCCGAAGCATTGCGGCGTTTGGTTGCGTTTCGCGAAGCGGCGGCCGATAGCGTCTTCGCCCCCGGACTCAAGGATGCCGAGACGATCGGGCGGCTGGTGAAAGCGGTCGAGTGTCCACTCAACATTCTCGCCTTGCCGGGAACGCCCTCGATCCCGGAACTCGAAAAGCTGGGCGTGCGTCGTGTGAGCGTGGGATCGGGTCCCATGCGTGCGACGCTCGGCCTGCTGCGACGAGTGGCGGAGGAACTCAAGACCTCCGGAACGTACAGCACGATGGAGGGAGCTATACCTCATGCCGAGGTGAATAAACTGTTGGGTGGTTGAGGGAGTGGCCTTACCTGAACTTTGCGGTGACGCCAACAGCAGCGGCGCTTCGCTCCGCTGGACAGCCGAGGGCGGCTGTCCCTACGTGAGCGTTTACCCGTTGATCAGATTCATCATGTGTTCCGGATAGCGCAAGCCCGCCGCGGCGCCGGAGGAAAACACTTCGCTCAGCCGGCGCAAGTCATCCGGAGTCAGTTTCAAATCCACCGCCGCAACGTTTTCCTCGAGATACTTGCGACGCTTCGTGCCGGGAATGGGGACAATGTCGTTGCCTTGCGCCAGCACCCAGGCGAGCGCCAATTGTGAAGGCTGACATTTCTTTTCGCGCGCAATCTCTTCCACTTCCTTCACCAGATCGAGATTCTTCTGAAAGTTTTCGCCCTGGAAGCGCGGCGAGAAACGGCGATAGTCATCAGCCGCCAGGTCTTCGAACTTCTTGAATTGGCCGGTAAGAAAGCCACGTCCGAGCGGGCTGTAGGCGACGAAGCCGATGCC